>NZ_JAGLEJ010000047.1 GCF_023145115.1 Algiphilus sp. | reverse complement strand
GGTGGCCGCGCCGGCACCGCGTGCGGCGCCCAGCGTCGATGCGCCGCCCGCCGACGCCAGGGCCGCGACCCGGAGCCGCAAGTCGCGCCGCAAGGCCGCGAAGAGCGCGCCCGCCGAGCCCCGGGAAGAGCAGCTGTCGCTCGCCATCGACGACACCGGCAAGGGCGGCGGCGTGCCGGCCTTCACCGGCGATCCGCTGCCGCCGCTGGACATGCTCGATGCGGCGCGGCCGTCCAAGCAGGGCTTCACGGCCGAGGATGTCGAGCGCATATCGCGCGATCTCGAGAAGCATCTCAAGGACTTCAACGTCACCGCGCAGGTCGTTGAGGCCCAGCCCGGGCCGGTGGTCACGCGCTTCGAGCTGCAGCCCGCTCCGGGCGTCAAGGGCTCGCAGATCACCAACCTGTCGCGCGACCTCGCGCGCGCGCTGTCGGTGTCGTCGGTGCGCGTCATCGAGGTCATCGCCGGCAAGTCCGTGGTGGGGCTGGAGATCCCCAACCAGCACCGCGACATCGTGTCGCTGTCCGAGATCCTCAACGCGCCCGAGTACCGCAACATGGCGTCGCCGCTGTCGATGGGGCTGGGCAAGGACATCGCCGGCCGCCCGATGGTGGTCGATCTCGGCAAGATGCCGCATCTCATGGTCGCGGGCACCACCGGCTCGGGCAAGTCGGTGGCGATCAACACCATGATCCTGTCGATGCTCTACAAGGCGACGCACCAGCAGCTGCGCTTCATCTTCATCGATCCGAAGATGCTGGAGTTGTCGGTCTACGAGGGCATTCCGCACCTGCTGACGCCGGTGGTCACCGACATGAAGGACGCCGCCAACGCGCTGCGCTGGTGCGTGGGCGAGATGGAGCGCCGCTACCAGCTCATGACGCGCGTCGGCGTGCGCAACCTGGCCGGCCTCAACAAGAAGATCCGCGAAGCGGTCGACCGCGGCGCGCCGCTGGAGGACCCGATGCAGTCGGCGCCGCTGTTCGCCGACGGCGAGGAGGATCCGGACGCGCCGCCGAAACCGAAGCTGGACGAGGAGATCCCGCACATCGTCGTGGTCATCGACGAGCTCGCCGACATGATGATGGTGGTGGGCAAGAAGGTCGAGGAGCTGATCGCCCGCATCGCGCAGAAGGCGCGCGCCGCCGGCATCCACCTCATCGTGGCGACGCAGCGCCCGTCGGTCGACGTCATCACCGGCCTCATCAAGGCGAACATCCCGACCCGCCTGGCCTTCCAGGTGGCCTCGCGCGTCGATTCGCGCACCATCCTCGACGAGATCGGCGCCGAGACCCTGCTCGGCCACGGCGACGGCCTGTATCGACCGGTGGGATCGAGCCGCATCGACCGCGTGCACGGCGCCTTCGTCGACGACCACGAGGTCCACAAGGTGGTCGAGTACCTCAAGCAGGTCGCCGAACCCGAGTACATCGATGCGGTCTGCTCCGGCGATGTCGAAGCGCCGGGCGGCGACAGCGACGGTGATGCCGAGCAGGATCCGCTCTACGATCAGGCCGTGCAGATCGTCATCGAGTCCGGCAAGGCCTCCACCTCCTGGGTGCAGCGCCGGCTCAAGATCGGCTACAACCGCGCCGCGCGCATCGTCGAGCAGATGGAAACGTCCGGCGTCGTGGGGCCTAGTGGCCCGGGCGGCAATCGCGAGATCCTCGTCCAGTCGGGCCGGGAATGAAGCCGCGTTCCGCCAGCATGGCACGATTCACGACGCATTCACCGCCGGCTCCCAATGATCGGGGCGCCATCCCATCCGGCACGCTTCCGCCATGACCCGATTCCGCCACACCGCCGCCCTTCTGCTCGGCGCACTCCTCCTTCCGGTGTCGCTATCCGCCGCCAGCCAGGAGGCCGAGGCCGCGCTGACACGCTTCGTCGAACGCGTCGAGACCCTGAGCGCCGATTTCACGCAGATCGAGCGCGACGACACCGGCACGGTGCTTCAGGAGAGCACCGGCCGATTCTGGCTGCAGCGGCCCGGCCGCTTCCGCTGGGAAGTGCAGGCGCCCTTCGCGCAGGTCGTGGTCGCGGACGGCGAGACCCTGTGGCACTACGACCCCGATCTCGCCCAGGCCACCCGCCGGCCGGCCGCGCCCGCGCTTGCCGGCACGCCGGCCGAGCTGCTCGCGGAGGGGGCCGGGCTGCGCGAACGCTTCGCGATCGAGAATGCCGAGCCGGAGGCGCTGCCCGACGGCGTCGCGGCGGTGCGACTGGTGCCGGACTCCGACCAGAGCGACTTCCGCTCGGTGCTGCTGCACCTGCGCGACGGCGTGCCGGAGGCGCTCTTCTTCGAGGACCGCATCGGCGGCCGTACCGAGGTCCGCTTCTCCGCGGTGACGGTCAACGAAGCGATCGCGGAATCGCGGCTGCGCTTCACGCCGCCCGAGGGCACCGAAGTGGTCGCCCTCGAATGATGCCGCGGCGCTGATGGTCGATCGCAGCGAGCCGCTGGCCGCGCGCATGCGGCCGCGCACCATCGAGGAAGTGCTCGGCCAGCCCCATCTGCTGGCACCGGACGCGCCGCTGCGCGCCGCCATCGACGCCGGCCGCGTGCCCTCGATGGTCTTCTGGGGACCGCCCGGCTGCGGCAAGACCACGCTGGCCCGCCTGCTGGCCGCCCACGTCGCGGCCGAGTTCCGCACGCTCTCCGCCGTCATGGCGGGCGTCAAGGACATCCGTGAAGCGGTGGCGAGCGCGCAGAAGGCGCGCATGCACGGTACCGACACGGTGCTGTTCATCGACGAGATCCATCGCTTCAACAAGGCCCAGCAGGATGCGCTGCTGCCCTTCGTCGAGGACGGCACGCTGACGCTGGTCGGCGCCACCACCGAGAATCCGTCCTTCGAGCTCAACAGCGCGTTGCTGTCGCGCGCCCGCGTGTTCGTGCTGCACCCGCTCGACGACGCCGCCGTCGATGCCATGCTGGAACGCGCGCTGACCGATGCCGAGCGCGGCGTGGCGCCGTTGGAACTGCCCGACGACTGGCGCCGGCGGATCATCGAGATGGCCGACGGCGACGCGCGCCGCGCACTGGTCATGCTGGAGATGGCCGCGGACTATCTCGGTGCCGGCGGTGCCGCTGACGAGAAGGGGCTGGCACAGGTCTTCGGGCGCAGCATGCGGCGCTTCGACAAGCAGGGCGACGCCTTCTACGACCAGATATCGGCGCTGCACAAGGCGGTGCGGGGGTCGGACCCGGACGCCGCGCTCTACTGGTTCTGCCGCATGATCGACGGCGGCGCCGACCCCGGCTACCTGGCCCGGCGGCTGGCGCGCATGGCCTACGAGGACATCGGTCTGGCCGACCCGAAGGCGCTGCAGATGGCGCTGGCGGCGTGGGACGCCTATGACCGCATCGGTTCGCCGGAAGGCGAGCTGGCGCTCGCCGAAGTCGTCATCTGGCTGGCCGTCGCGCCCAAGAGCAATGCCGGCTACACCGCCTACAAGCGCGCCATGGCGGCGGTCGACCAGCACGGCAGCGCGCCGGTGCCGCTGCACATCCGCAATGCGCCCACCGGGTTGATGAAGGATCTCGGTTACGGCAAGGGCTATCGCTACGATCACGACGAGCCCGAGGCGCACGCCGCCGGTCAGCAGTTCCTCCCGGATGCGCTGGTGGGCGCACGCTTCTACGAGCCCACCGATCGCGGCATCGAGTCCCGCGTGCGCGAGCGTCTCCGGCAGCTGCGCGGCGACGGCGCGGCGTGACGCTGGCATTGCTGGTGGCGCTGGCTGCCGCCGCCGGCGGGACGCTGCGCTGGTGGATCGCCGGGCGCCTCGACGCCCACCGCATCTGGCCGCTGGGCACCTGGCTGGTGAACCTTGGCGGCAGCGGCGCCATCGGTTTGCTGGGCGGTGCGACCAGTGCCGGCTCGGCCGGCCTTGACCCGGTATGGCTGGTCCTGGCCGTTGCCGGGCTGGGCAGCTTCACGACCGTCTCTGCCTTCGGCCTGCAGACGATGCTGCTGTGGCGGGCGCAGCGCGGCCATGCGCTGAGTTACGCCGCCGCGACCATGGTGCTGTGCCCGCTGGCGGCGTCGCTCGGCTATCTGGCGGTCGCGTGAACGGGGTGCGCACCACCGCGCTGGTGGCCGCCGGAAGCGCGCTCGGTGGCGGGCTGCGCGTGGCGCTTTCGGTGTCCATCGCGCTGCCCGGCGCGGCCACGCTGCTGGTCAATGTGCTCGGCGCGGCGGTGATGGGCGCGGCCGCGCACCGGCTGCTGGAACGCGATCGGCCGCAGCTGCAGGCCTTCCTGCTGCCGGGGTTCTGCGGTGGCTTCACCAGCCTGTCGACTTTCAGCTGGGAGTGGGTGCAGCTCGCGCGCAGCGTGGAGCCCTCCCCGGGCGCGGCGCTGCTGCTGGGCGGTGCCCTGGCCGCCGCGCTGGCGGCGTGGATGACCGGGGCGGCGGCCGGATGGTGGCTGGGCGGCGCCGCCGCGCGCCGGCGGGGGGCGCGGCATCGGTAGAATCGCGGTCCCGAATCAGCCGATCCACCCGCCGACCCACCGCCATGATCGATCCCAAACTGCTGCGCACGCAGACCGAGGCCGTCGCGCAACAACTCGCGCGGCGCGGATTCCAGCTCGACGTCGCCGCCTTCCAGGAGCTCGAGCGCCAGCGCAAGGAACTGCAGACCGGCACCGAGGAGCTCCAGCAGAAGCGCAACAGCAGCGCCAAGCGCATCGGCCAGGCCAAGGCCGCCGGCGAGGACATCCAGCCGCTGCTCGCCGAGGTCGAGGGCCTCAAGCACGAGCTCGACGCCAATGCCGAGCGTCTCGACACCCTGCAGCAGGAGATCGAGCGGCTGGCGATGGGGCTGCCCAACCCGCCCGCCGACGACGTGCCGGACGGCGCCGACGAGTCCGACAACGTCGAGCTGCGCCGCTGGGGCGATCCGCGCCCCGCCGAAGGCGCGCTCGACCACGTTGCGGTGGGCGAGGGGCTGGACGGGCTCGACTTCGCCCAGGCAGCCAAGCTCACTGGCAGCCGCTTCGCGGTGCTGCAGGGCGATGTCGCGCGCCTGCACCGGGCGCTGGTTGCCTTCATGGTGGATCTGCACAGCACGCAGCACGGCTACGAGGAAGTCTGCGTGCCCTTCATCGTCAACGAGGACTCGCTGCGCGGTACCGGTCAGCTGCCCAAGTTCGGCGAGGACCTGTTCCGGCTCGACGGCGAGACACCCTGGTACCTGATCCCCACCGCCGAGGTGCCGGTCACCAATCTGCTGCGCGACGAGATCGTCGACGCCGACACGCTGCCGCGGCGCTGGGTGGCGCACACGCCCTGTTTCCGTTCGGAAGCGGGTGCGGCGGGCCGCGATACGCGCGGCATGATCCGGCAGCACCAGTTCGAGAAGGTCGAGCTGGTGCACGCCGTGAGACCCGAGGAATCCGACGCCGCGCTGGAAGCGCTGACCGGTCACGCCGAGGCCGTGCTGCAGGCGCTGGAGCTGCCCTACCGGGTGGTCGCGCTGTGCACCGGCGACATGGGCTTCGCCGCGCGACGGACCTACGACATCGAGGTGTGGCTGCCGTCGCAGGACACCTACCGCGAGATCTCGTCGTGCTCCAACTGCGGCGATTTCCAGGCGCGCCGCATGCAGGCGCGCTGGCGCAATCCCGATACGCGCAAGCCCGAGCTGCTGCACACCCTCAACGGCTCGGCGCTGGCGGTCGGCCGCACGCTGGTCGCCATCCTGGAGAACTTCCAGCAGCCCGACGGCAGCGTGGCCGTGCCGGCGGCGCTGCGCGCCTACATGGGCGGGCGCGAGCGGCTCGTGCCGCGCGGGGGCTGACCCGCGCCGATTCGGACCATGCGCACGGTCGCGCTACCGGTCAGCGCCGTTGGCAGCCGCTTCGCGCACGGCTGTGCGCTGCCGCCGCCCGATGCCGACCAGCGCGCGGCGTGGCACAGGGGCCGGAGGCGTTACGCGGTCTGGTTGATCGAAGCCGACACGCCAGCCGTTCGCGCGCTCTGTGCACGGGTCCGCGAACGGCTGGCGCCGTGGCTCGGTCCGGCGCCGGCGCGGCAGCCGCACATCACGCTGGCCGCGTGCGGCTTTCCGGTACGCGTTGCCACCGACACCGACGAGTACGACATCCGGCAGCGGTGCGCACAGCGGGACGCGCTGAACGCCGCGCTGCCGCCGGCATTCACGGTGCTGGTGGGCGGTATCGGCAGTTTCAACGGTTGTGCCTATCTGCGGGTGCGTGACGAAGGCGGTGTCCTGGAGCGTCTCCAGCAGACGTTGTGCGCGCCTGTTCCGGCCGCGCGCGGGCAGCGCTACGTGCCCCATGTCACGGTGGGAACCTACCGGGCTCCGGTTCCGATGCGCTCCGTTGCGCGGGCCGCCGCGACGGCATCGAGCAGTGCGGTGCGAGTGACCGCCAAGCGCCTGACCCTGACGACCTTCGATCCTGGCGTGGATGACGGCGCCCTGCGGCCGGTCGTACGCGTGCGCCTGCGGACATGTGCAGGGGATCAGGCGCCGGTACGCGGCAGGAACACCGGGAGGCCATCGACGGTACCGGCCGCCAGTGGCTGCCGATAGAGCCTTTCCAGAGCCGGCACCGAGAGCATGGTCGCGACCGCACCCCAGCAGGCAGCGCCGTCCGGATAGAGCAGCAGCACATGGCTGCAGTAGCGCGCGGCGAGATTGATGTCGTGGGTGGCCATCACCGTGCAGCGACCGTCCGCGACTTCCGTGCGGATCAGGTCGAGCATCGCGATCTGGTGATGCAGGTCGAGATGATTGGTGGGCTCGTCGAGCAACAGCAGTGCGGGGTCCTGCGTCAGCAGCGTGGCGAGGGCGAGACGCTGCCGCTCGCCACCCGACAGCGTCTGCACCGAGCGGTCGGCGAGCTCGGTGAGCCCGACGCGCGCAAGCGCGGCATCCGCCGCATCGAAGTCGTCCGGACCCTCCAGCTCCCATGATCGGAGGTGCGGGTGCCGGCCCATGAGGGCGGTTTCGCGCACCGTTGCGGGAAAGCCGTCGTGGTGATGCTGGAACAGCACACCCAGCCGTCTCGCCGCGCGGCGGCGCGGCATGCGATGCAGCGGCGTCTCATCGAGCAGGACGGTACCGCTGCGCGGCGGCCGCAGCCCGGCCAGCGTCATCAGCAGCGTCGTCTTGCCGGCTCCGTTGGGGCCCAGGATGGCCCACGTCTGGCCGGCCTCGAAGCAACAGCCGAGCGCATCGCCCGAGGGCCTTTCCGGGACATCGACACGCAGCGCATCCAGCTGCATGAGGGGCGCGGTCATGTGGATTGGCTCCGATGCAGCAGCCAGAGAAAGACGGGCACGCCGAGCATGGCGGTGATGACACCCACCGGCAGCTGCTCCGGGGCGATGATGGTGCGCGCCAGGGTATCGGCCAGGACCAGCAGCGTGCCGCCGGCCAGCGCCGAGGCCGGCAGGATGATGCGCTGGTCGTAGCCGACGACGAGGCGCAGCATGTGTGGCACGATGAGGCCGACGAAGCCGACGCTGCCGGCCACCGTGACCGCCGTGGCGGTGATCAGCGCGGCCGCCACGTAGACCGTCCACTCCATCCGGCGGACGGCGACGCCCAGCGCGGCCGCTTGCTGGGGCCCGCGCGCCAGCACGTTGAGGCTCCGGCCGAAGGGCATGGCGGCCGCGACCACCAGCGCCAGCACGACCAGCGGCGGCCACGGTGTGCGGGCGTTCGCCATGTCGCCCATCAGCCAGAACAGCATGCCGGGCAGTTCGCGCGCCGGCGCGATCGCGAGCAGGAAACTGATCAGCGCGCCCCAGCCGGCCGCAACGACGACGCCGGTCAGCAGCAGGCGCGTGGGAGTCCAGCTGCCGGTGCCGTGCGCGGTGCCGAACACGATGGCGGTGGAAACCAGGGCGCCGGTGAACGCGGCGCCGGAAACGAGCGCCATGCCGAGTCCCGCGATCATCGCCAGCAGGGCTCCCACCGCCGCACCGCCGGACAGTCCCAGTACGTAGGGATCGGCGAGCGGATTGCGCAGCAGCACCTGCATCAGCGCGCCGGCCACCGACAGCAGGCCGCCCACCGCGAACGCCGCCAGCGCCCGGGGCAGGCGCAGTTCCATCAGCATCGTCCGGTGCAGCGGCTCGCCGGCGCCGCGCAGTACCGCCCAGATCTCTGCAGGCGCGAGGTTGACGCTGCCGATGGCCACGGCCAGCGCGAGGGCCAGCAGGGCGCAGGGGAGCAGCACCAGCAGGCTGCGCGACGGGCGTGTCACCGTGCGATGTCCCGGTTGCCGCTGGCGCGCGCGGCGCGAGCCGCCGCGAGCGCATCGCAGAGCAGGGTGGTGCCCTCGAGGACGCGAGGGGTGTGGCGCTGGATCAGCGACGGCGGAATGAACAGGAGCTGTTCCTTGCGCACCGCCTGCAGCTGCGGCCACTGCCGCCACGCCTCGACCCAGTCGCGACGATCCTCGCCCATGCCGCCCGCGGCGATGACCTCGGGATCGATCTCCAGCACCGACTCGCGATCGATGCGCGGCACCAGCGTGTCGAGCGCGCCGAAGACGTTGTCGCCGCCGCACAGGGCGATGGCCTTGGCGATCAGATGATCGTCGTTCACCGTCATCAGCGGCTGCTGCCAGACCTGGTAGAACACCGATACCGGCTCGGCATCGCGATAGCGCGTCTCTAGGGCCGAAACGCCCGAAAGCAGTGCCTCGGCGGCGCGACTGCCCGTTGCGTCATTGCCGGAGAGGTGGCCGAGGCGCTCCAGCGTCGAGGCGATGTCCGCGAAGCTGCGCGGCTCGGATATGTAGACCGGTACACCCAGGCCGATGAGGCGCTCGAGCTGCGCCATGTCGTTGCCGCTGGACCAGCCGACCACCAGATCGGGCTCCAGCGCCAGAACGCGCTCGATGTCGATGCGCGAATAGCCGCCGATGCGCGGAATGTCCTCGGCCTCGGGCGGGTGGTCGCTGAACTGGCTGGCGCCAACGATCTGTTCGCCGGCGCCGACCGCGAAGAGGTTCTCGGTGAGATGCGGCGCGAGGCTGACGATGCGCTGCGCCGGCGCGTCGAGGCGAAGGCGGTTCCCGGCATCGTCGACCACGGCGACCGGCGCTGCCGGCGCGATGGCCGGCAGCAGGAGGAGGAGCGCGGTGGCAGCGATGGATCTCGCGAAATGCATCGATAAGCTGTAAAAATGTCGATTGGGGCGCCAAACGTGCGGGCATGCAAGGCGCTGCGGGCGCCGCGTTGACGCGCGAATCACGATAGCAAGTTTGCGCTGTCGCGCTGCACGGGCGTTCGCCGGCGCGATTTGACCCGGCGTCGCGACCGCCTTAGGCTTCGCGGCGTTCGAGGTGCCTGCGCTGCTATCGCGGCGCGGTTAAACGGGAAGTCGGTGCGCGCCCCAGGGCGCAATGCCGACGCTGCCCCCGCAACGGTAAGCGAGCGGTTCGCGGCGAATGAGCCACTGTGCCGAAACGGCATGGGAAGGTGCCGCAACCCGAGACCCCTTGTCTCCACTCGCAAGCCCGGATACCGGCCTGGAACACTGGCGCGGCACAGCGGCGGGCTGGCTGCGGGCGTTCCCGGTGGCCGACTCTCGTGGCTGCCGCATCGGATCGCTCTCTGGCTCCGGCGCCGTGTCGCAGAACGCGGACACGACGGCGTGCGGGTGGCACGCGAGGGAGCAAGCATGGCAATCACGAACCTTCAATCACGCCTTCTCGGGGGCTGCGCGCTGTGCGTGGCTGCGGCCGCGTCGGCATCCGGGGATCCCCTGGTGCTGGCAGTGGCCGAGCTCGATCCGGTGGTGGTGACGGCGACGCGCGGGCCGACACCGACGGTCGCGGACGGTCTGGCCGCGACATCGGTCATCTCGCGCCGCGATATCGAGCGGCGGCAGGTCGGCAGCGTCGAGGAGGCGCTGCGCGGGGTACCGGGTCTGAACCTGACCAACAACGGCGGGCCGGGCAAGAACACCTCGATCTTCCTCCGCGGGACCAACTCCGACCATCTGCTCGTGCTGCTGGATGGTGTCGAGATCGGCTCCGCCACCAGTGGCACGGCCGCCTTCCAGAACATTCCCATCGAGCAGGTCGAGCGCATCGAGGTGGTGCGCGGCCCGCAGTCCGGTCTGTACGGATCGGACGCCATCGGTGGCGTGATCCAGATCTTCACGCGCGGCAGCGAAACCGACGGTCGGCGCAGCTACTTCGAGCTCGGCGGCGGCAGCTTCGACACCTATCGCGGTGCCGCGGGCGTCTCCGGCGGTGGCGAGCGGGGCTGGTTCAGCCTGAACACCGATGTCGTCGATACCGCCGGCATCGACTCCCAGACCACCTTCGAGCCCGATGACGACGGCTACCGCAGTCTCTCGGTATCGGGGCGCGGCGGGCTGCACCTCGGCCGCTTCGGCGAGCTGCGCGCGAATGCGCTGCATGCTGACGGCGAGAGCGCCTACGACGGCAACCCCGACTTCGATGCCGTCAACGAGACCGAGACCGTCCAGCAGGTCTTCGGCGCGTCCTGGCTGGTCCGGCCCTGGGAGCCGCTTTCGCTGACCATCGACGCGGGGCGGTCGGAGGACCGTTCGCGCAACTTCCGGAATGGTGACTTCCGCACCCGCTTCGATACCAGTCGCAATGATTTCAGCGTGCAGGCCGATGCCGACGTCCTCGATCAGCGCGTCAGTCTCGGTGTCGATCATGTCGATGAGCGGGTCGATTCCACCACCGGCTACGACGAGACGCGGCGCGAGATCACCGGCGTCTACGCCCAGCTGCTGGGCGAGCTGGGTGCCTTCGAGTACCGGCTCTCGGGAAGGACGGACGACTACGACGACTTCGACAACCAGCAGACCGGCACGGCCGCGATCGCCTGGCGGATGGCGGACCGGCTGCGCCTGCGCGCGAGCTATGGCACCGCGTTCCGCGCGCCGAGCTTCAACGAGCTGTACTTCCCCGGCTTCGGGAACCCGGATGTGGCCCCCGAGGAATCGCGCAGCGTCGAGCTGGGTGCCGAATGGTCGGCCGATATCTGGTCCCTCCGGGTGGCGGCATTCGATACGCGCATCGACGATCTCATCGACACGGTGCAGGCCCCGGACGGGAGCTTCCGCCCCGAGAACGTCAACGAGGCGCGGGTCCAGGGCGTGGAGCTGAGCTCGGCGCTGGACGTCGCCGACTGGGAACTGGGCGTCGCGTACACCTACCAGAGGCCGGAGAATCGTGGCGAGGGCGACAATCGCGGCAACCGTCTGCGCCGCCGCCCCGATCAGATTCTCCAGTTCGACGCGGATCGCCGCTTCGGGCGTCTCGACGCCGGCATGAGCGTCTACGCCGAGGGTCGCCGCTACGAGAACGCGGCCAACAGCCAGCGGCTCGCCGGCTATGTGCTGCTCGACGCGCGGCTCGGCTATCAGCTGTCCGCAGCGTGGCGCGTCCAGGGTCGCGTGGAGAACCTGCTGGACAGCGAGTACCAGACCGCGGCCACGTACAACCAGCCCGGCCGCGCCGTTCACGTAACGCTGCGCTATTCGATGTGAAGGAGGCGAGGGCCGCTCCATGAGCCGCGACAACCCGACAAGCAAGGACGAGGAAGCCCGCAACGCCCGCCACCGCGAGCGCATGCAGCGCCGCAAGGCAGTGGTGGACGGGCGCATCGAGAAGGCGAGCGAGGAGCGCGGCGTGCTGCTGGTGCACACCGGCAGCGGCAAGGGCAAGTCGTCCTCGGCCTTCGGCATGGTGGCGCGCGCGCTCGGGCATGACATGAAGGTGGGGGTCGTGCAGTTCATCAAGGGCCGCTTCGCCACCGGCGAGGAAGCCTTCTTCCGGCGCTTTCCGGACAACGTGCGCTACCACGTCATGGGCGAGGGCTACACCTGGGAGACCCAGGACCGCGAGCAGGACATGCGCGCGGCCGGGGCCGCCTGGTCGGTCGCGCGCGAGCTGCTGCGGGATCCGGAGATCGCACTGGTGGTGCTCGACGAGCTCAACATCGCGCTCAAGTACAAGTATCTCGATGTCGACACGGTCGCGGCCGACATCGAGGGCCGGCCGCCGATGCAGCACGTGGTCGTCACCGGCCGCGGCGCGCCCGACGGCATCACGGCGATCGCCGATACCGTGACCGAGATGCGCGACATCAAGCACGCCTTCCGTTCCGGCATCAAGGCGCAGAAGGGCGTCGAGCTGTGATCGGCACTCGGCACTGTCCGGCCCTGCTCATCGCCGCTCCGGCCTCCGGTCAGGGCAAGACCACGGTGACCGCGGCCATAGCCCGGCATCACCGCCGGCAGGGCAGGTGCGTGCGCGTGTTCAAGTCGGGCCCCGACTTCCTCGATCCCATGGTGCTCGAGGTGGCCAGCGGCGCGCCGGTTGGCACGCTGGACCTGTGGCTGGTCGGCGAGGCGGGATGCCGGGCGCAACTCTTCGAGGCCGCCGGCGATGCCGACCTGATCCTGGTCGAGGGCGTCATGGGGCTGTTCGACGGCAAGCCCTCCAGCGCCGATCTCGCCGAATGCCTGGGCATTCCGGTGCTGGGGCTCATCGATGCCTCGGCCATGGCGCAGACCTTCGGCGCCGTCGCGCACGGACTGGCGACACTGCGACCGGAGCTGCCCTTCGCCGGCGTGCTCGCCAACCGCATCGGCAGCGAACGCCATGCCGCCATGCTGTCCGAGCTGCTGCCGGACACCATCCCGATGCTGGGTCATCTGCCGCGCGCGCCCGACGCCGCGCTACCGAGCCGGCATCTCGGGCTGGTGCAGGCCGGCGAGCTGGATGATCTCGAGACCCGTCTCGACCACGCCGCCGGGCAGCTGGTCTGGAGCGCAGTGCCGATCCCCG
Source organism: Algiphilus sp. (assembly GCF_023145115.1). NCBI lineage: Bacteria > Pseudomonadati > Pseudomonadota > Gammaproteobacteria > Nevskiales > Algiphilaceae > Algiphilus > Algiphilus sp. Next base: position 18,981 of record NZ_JAGLEJ010000047.1, on the reverse strand, counting down.
AGGTGGCCTTCGAGGCGCCCGATGCGTCCGTGCCCGAGCCCTTGCTGGCGGGAACGCGCATCGCGCTGGCGCGCGATGCCGCCTTCGCCTTCATCTATCCCGCGAACGTCGCGCTGCTGAAGGCGATGGGCGCCGAGGTGCTGCCATTCTCGCCGCTGGCGGGGGATCCGCTGCCGGACTGCGATGCGGCGTGGCTGCCCGGCGGCTATCCCGAGCTGCATCTCACCGCGCTGTCGTCGAACGACGCCCTGCGCGCTGATCTGAGCGCGCACGTTGCCGCCGGCAAGCCGTTGCTGGCCGAGTGTGGCGGCATGCTCGCGCTGCTGGAGGCGCTCGCCGACGCCGACGGCAACGCCGCCCCGATGTGGGGGCTGCTCGAAGGCAGCGCCCGCCTGCAAAAGCGCTTCGCCGGGCTCGGCCCGCAGCAGGTGGTGCTACCCGAGGGCGCGCTGCGCGGGCACACCTATCACCACGCACGCATGGATACCGGAACCGACCCGCTGGTCCACGCGACGTGCCCGAACGGTGGTCCGAATGCCGAGGCGGTGTACCGCCGCCAGCGCATGACGGCCACCTTCGTGCACTTCTACTTTCCGTCCAACCCGGTCGCGGCGGCGAAGCTCTTCCTGCCGTGACCGCCTTCGACGCCGACGAGCGCGAGACGCTGTACCGCGTCATCGCGGCGCGCCGCGACATGCGCCACTTCCGGCTCGATCCGGTCGACTCCGGCGTGCTGCGTCGCGTTCTCGCGGCGGCGCATGCCGGGCCGAGTGTCGGCTACATGCAGCCGTGGCGCTTCGTGCGCATCACCGACCCCGAGCTGCGCGCGAAGCTGCACGCCCACGCCGAGATCGAGCACCTGCGTACAGCCGAGGCCTGCGGCGAGCGCGCCGCCGAAGTGCGCGCGCTCAAGCTGCAGGGCATCCTCGACTGCGGCGAGCTGCTGGTCGTGGCGCTGTGCGAGGGGCGCGAACGCTACGTGCTCGGCCGCCGCACGCTGCCCGAGATGGACCTCTGCTCGGCCGCCTGCGCCATCCAGAACCTGTGGCTGGCGGCGCGCGCCGAGAACCTCGGCATGGGCTGGGTCTCGCTGTTCGAACCCGAAGCCGTCGCCGACATGCTCGCCATGCCGGCCGATGCGTACCCCATGGCCGTTCTCTGCCTGGGGCATGTCGAGCGCTTCTACCCGCGCCCGATGCTCGAGGCCGCGGGCTGGGATCGCCGTCGCGCGCTGGACGATCTGGTCTTCGAGAACGCCTGGGAGCGTCGCGGCGCGTCGCACGCGTCGGCGGACCCCGCATGACCGAGCCGCTGCTCGCGACGCTGGCCGTGCCGGCCGCGCTGCTGCTGGACCGCTGGCTCGGCGAGCCGCGGCGCGCCCATCCACTGGTGGCCTTCGGGCGCGTCGCAGCCGCGCTGGAAGCGCGCCTCAACGGGTGCGCGGGCTCGAATGTCGGGCGCGGCGTGCTGGCAGTCCTGCTGCTGGTGGTGCCGCCGGTAGCGGCGGCGATGGCGCTGACGGTCCTGCTGCCGGCCTGGGCGTGGTTCCCGATCGCGACCCTGATGCTCTACCTCGCCATCGGTGGCCGCAGTCTCGCCGAGCACGGCCGCGCCGTATCCGGGCCGCTGCGGTGCGGCGACACCGACACCGCGCGCACGGCGGTGCGCGCGCTGGTGAGCCGGGACGCCGCGCGCCTCGACGAGGCCGGCATCGCCACCGCGGCCACCGAATCGATGCTGGAGAACGGCGCCGACGCGGTGTTCGCGAGCCTGTTCTGGTTCGTCATCGGTGGACTGCCGGCGCTGGTCGCGCACAGGGCGGTGAACACGCTGGACGCGATGTGGGGCTATCGCGGCACGCGCTATAACGCCTTCGGGCGCTGTGCCGCGCAGCTCGACGACGTGCTGGGCTGGGCGCCGGCGCGGCTGACCGCGCTGAGCTACGCGCTGTGTGGGCGCACCGGGGCCGCGCTGCGCTGCTGGCGACAGCAGGCGCAGGACTGGGACAGCCCCAATGCCGGCCCCGTCATGGCGGCCGGCGCGGGTGCGCTGGAGGTCGTGCTCGGCGGCCCCGCGCCCTATGCCGAGGGCATCCGGCAGCGTCCGCCGCTTGGCACCGGCATCACGGCATCGGCCGCGCACATCGACGCGGCCATCGCGCTGGTGCATCGCTGCGTCGGGCTCTGGGCCGGTGTCATCGTCACCACCGGAGGGCTGGCATGGGCCTGGCGCACGGCGGCGGCCTGAATCGCGCGGCGCGCGACCACGGCATCCCGGTGGCGCGATGGCTCGATCTGTCCACCGGCATCAGCCCGTGGTCCTGGCCGGTGCCGGCCGTGCCGGAGCGCGTCTGGCAGCGGCTGCCCGAGGCCGACGACGGGCTTGTCGAAATCGCGCGCGGCTGGTGCGGCGCTCCCGAAACCATCGGCTGCCTGCCGGTGGCCGGCAGCCAGGCCGCGATCCAGGCGCTGCCGACGCTGCGCGCGCCGTGCCGGGTGGGCGTGCCGGCGCCGGGCTACGCCGAGCACGGCTGGTGGTGGGCGCAGCACGGCCACGAGGTCGTGCCCGTGCCGCTGGACGCTGTCGAGGCGCAGCTGGACGCGCTCGACGTACTGGTCTGGATTCACCCCAACAACCCCGCCGGGGATGCGGTGCCGCGCGAGCGGCTGCTCGCCTGGCGCGACGCGCTGGCCGCGCGCGGCGGCTGGCTGGTGGTCGACGAGGCCTTCGTCGACCCGAGCACGGCGGTGCCGGTGGCGCCGGATGCGGGCGAGGGGCTTGTCGTCCTGCGCTCGCTGGGCAAGTTCTTCGGGCTCGCCGGTCTGCGCGCGGGCGTCGTGCTGGGGGAGGCCGCGCTCTGCGCGCGCCTCGAGACGGCCCTCGGCCCCTGGGCGCTGAGCCACCCGGCGCGCTGGATCATGGCGCGCGCGCTGGCCGACCGCGACTGGCAGGCCGCACAGCGGCAGCGGCTCCGGGCGGCGGCCGAGGCGCTGGACCCGGTACTCGCGCGCCACGGTCTCGCGCCGCAGGGCGCCTCGGCGCTGATGCGCTACTGCCCGCTGCCCTCGGCGACGGCCGTCGACGCGCTCTTCGACGCGCTGGCGCGCGAGGCCGTGCTCGTGCGCCGCTTCGAGGCGCCGCCGGCGCTGCGCTTCGGGCTGGCGCCCGACGAAGCCGCGCTGGAGCAGCTGGACCGCGCGCTGACACGCGCCGTCGCGCCGAATCCGAAGGAGTCCTGCTGATGAAGCGTCTGTTCGCCGCACTGCTGCTGCTCTGTCCCTTCGCCGTCCAGGCGGCGACCATCGTCGGCATCGTCTCCGACCGCTCGGCCGCCGAGCTCGCCGCCGGCGCGCATCGCTTCCTGGAAGCGCATCCGGAGCATGCGGTGCAGCTGCGCACACCGCTGCAGATTGCCCAGCTCTCCGACCAGGAGCTGGTGGCGCTGTGGCGGGACGCCGATGCGGTGGTGATGGCGGCGGTGTTCGGCGATCAGGTGGGGCGCATCGAGCGCCTGTTCCGGCGCTATCCACCGTCCGCCGAGGCGCCGGTGCTGGCTACCAACAGCGACCGTGACATCACCCGCCTGTCGCGGCTGGACGGCGAGCCGGTGCTCGCGGGCTGGAGCAATGAACGCATCGACGAGCTGACCGCCAATCCCGAGGCCGATGACGACCCGATGGCGCATTTCCATGCGCTGCAGGAGCGCTTTCCCGGGCAGGCGGAATGGCTCAGGGGCAGCGGCTTCTACGCCGGCCGCAGCCCGGCGCATATCGACGGCCTGATGCGCTGGCTGCTGGCCCGCGCCGGGCACGACATCGAAGTGCCGGCGCTGACGCCGCGCGCCAGCGTGCGCTACTACCGCAACGGCAGCGCCAGCTCTGATCCGGCCACGCTCGATCTGGAGGAAGGCGCGGCGGTAGCGCTGCTCGACCTCGACTCCGGCGACCGGCCCGGCGACCGCGCGCTGCTCGACGAGGCCTGCCGCGCGCTGGAGGCGCACGAGCTGCAGTGCTTCGCGGTGCTGGCACGCTGGGGCGGGAGCAGCGTCGAGGCGGTGAAGCGGGTCAAGGAGACTGCCGCACCGGCGGAGATCTCGGCCATCGTCAGCCTGCAGGACTTCACGGTAGGCGGCGGCGGAGGGCGCCGCGAGGTGACCGAGGCTTTCAAGACATTGGACATCCCGGTGGTCAAGGGCATGCGGCTCGCCGATCTCACCGAGGCGCAGTGGCGCCTGTCGGCGGAGGGCGTGCCCTGGGATTCGGTGCACTACAAGCTCGCCATGCCGGAGCTGCAGGGCATCATCGCGCCCATGGTGCTGTCGGTGGCGCAGCCGCCGGAGATCGACGAGGCCACCGGCGTGCGGCTGACGCTGACGCGGCCGGTGGCCGACCGCGTCGACATGCTCGCCGCCCGCATGAAGCGCTGGCACCGCCTGCGCACGCTGGACAATGCCGACAAGCGGGTGGCGCTGATTTACTACAACCACCCGCCGGGCCGTCACAACATCGGCGCCGACAAGCTGGACGTGCCGGAATCGCTGTTCGAGATGCTCACGCGCCTCAGGGAGGCCGGCTACGACACCGGCGAGCTGCCCGCCGACGCCGAGGCGCTGCACGACATGATTCAGGACCGCGGCGTCAACCTGCCCGAGTACCGCGACAGCCTCGAGGCCATTGCCGGCCGCGTGCCGTCGCTGTCGACGCCGGCCTATCTCGACTACTTCCGGATGCTGCCCGAGCGCGTGCGCGCCGAGCTGGAGCACGGCCCGGTCGGCTATATGCACGCCCGCCTCAGGCAGGCCATGGCCGAGGAGGAACGCGCCCTCGGCCAGCAGGCGCTGCGGCGCGGCGTCGCCGATCTGCGCCACATGCTCGAGGAGATCGACCATCGCGCCAAGGCGCGCGCGCTGGATCTGCTGGCGCAGTTCGAAGCCGGCTGGGAGGGTCGTCTCGACGGCCGCGGCAACGCCGAGGAACTGCAGTCGCTGCGCGACGCGCTCATCCGCAGCGGCATACCGGGCCTGTCCGGCTGGGGCGAGGCACCCGGACGCGCGATGGTGCACGACGGCGCACTGCTGTTCCCCGGCCTGCGCTTCGGCAACATCTTCGTGGGACCGCAGCCACCGCGTGGCTGGGAAGTGCACGAGGCGCTGCTGCACGCCAACACCACCTTCCCGCCGACGCATCACTACGTCGCCTTCTACCACTGGCTGAAGCAGGACTTCGAAGCCGACGCGCTGGTCTATGTCGGCCGTCACTCCACGCGCGAGTTCCTGCCGCGGCGGCGCGCCGGCCTCGCCGAGGACGACTATCCGGACATCCTCGGCGGCGATCTGCCGCTGATCTACCCGTACATCGTCGACGGCGTCGGCGAGGGCATCCAGGCCAAGCGGCGCGCCATGGGCGTCATGATCAGTCACCTGACGCCGCCGCTGGCCACCACCGATCTCTACGACGAGCTGCTGGAGCTGCGCCAGCTGGTCGAGACCTACGAGGCCGCCGCCGATCCCGATGCGCCCACCCGCAAGCGCGCCGTCGAGCGCATGCGCAAGCGCGTCGAGGAGCTGAACCTGACTGCCGAGATCGAGGCCGAGCTGGCGGGCGGGCATCACCATCACGGTGAGGACGCGCAAGAGCGCGAGGCCGAGCACCCGGACGAACGCGACGACCACAGTGATCACGACGACCACGATGGAGAGCGCGAAGCGCGTGATGGGAGCGCCGATCATGACGGGGAAGGCGATCATCGCGAGCACGACGAGCACGACGAGCACGACGAGCACGACGAGCACGACGAGCACGACGAGCACGACGAGCACGACGAGCACGACGAGCGCGACGAGCGCGACGAGCGCGACGAGCACGACGAGGAAGCCGAACCCATATCGCTCACCGATATCGACGACGAGTTGCTGGTCCACGAGGTCGGCCACTATCTGACCGAGATGCAGGAGCGCTTCATGCCGCTGGGTCTGCATGTCTTCGGCCGCGACTGGGATGCCGAGGGTGTCGACACCATGCTCGCGTCGATGGCCGGCGACGGCGATCCCGAGCCCGAATGGCGCGAACGGCTGAATCAGTCGCCCGACCGGGAGATGCGGCACTTCCTGTCCGCGCTGGACGGCGGCTTCGTGCCGCCCGGCGAGGGCAACGACCCGGTGCGCACCCCATCGGTGCTGCCCACGGGCACCAACTTCCACGCGCTGTCAGGCGATCTCGTCCCCACGCGCGTGGCCTGGTCCATCGGTGCCGAGCTGGCCGCCGAGGCCCGCGCGCGCGGCGACGAGCGCGCACAGGGCAGCGAGGCCATCGTGCTGTGGGCCTCCGACACCGTGCGCGACGAGGGCGTCATGGTGGCCTTCGGCCTGGACATGCTCGGCATCAGGCCGGTCTGGAACGCGCGCGGCATCGTGCAGTCGCTGGAGCGCATGCCGCTGGACGACAAGCGCCGGCGCCGCCGCGACGCGCTGTTCACGACCTCCGGGCTGTTCCGCGATCTCTACGAGGATCAGCTGGTCTGGCTCGACCAGGCCTCGCGGCTGGCGCTGCAGGGTGCGTCAGAGACCATCCGCGCCAGGCATCCGCAGCTCGATGGCGCCCTCGACGCGGCGCTGGAAGCGCTGCCCGACGGCATGCGCGACCCCGGCGACGAGCCGCTGGCGCGCAACGACGTCGCGGCGCGCTGGGTGGCCGATACCAAGGCGCTCATCGACGGCGGCGCCGCGCCCGGGGACGCCGGCCGCGACGCCGCGCTGCGCGTGTTCGGCACCGCGCCGGGCGCCTACGGGGCCGGGGTCAATCGGCTCGCCGACCGCTCCGGCGCCTGGGCGGATCGTGGCGAGGTGGCCGGGGCCTACCTGCGCCGCATGGGACATGCCTACGGCAGCGGCGACGGCGGCCGCGCCGCGCACGACGCCTTCGAGCAGCGCCTCAAGGGCGTCGGCCGCACCTATCTGGGCCGGGCCAGCCATGTCTACGGCTTGCTCGACAATGACGACGGCTTCGACTTCCAGGGCGGGCTTTCGATGGCCGTCGAGCATCTCACCGGCGCGGCGCCGGACAACCGGGTCCTGCAGCACGCTGATCCGGACAATCCGCGTGTCGAGTCGCTGGAGCGCGCGCTGCTGGGCGAGCTGCGCAGCCGCAATCTCAATCCGCAGTGGCTCAAGCCGCTGATGGATCACGGCTACGCCGGCGCGCGCACCATGGGCGCGGACTTCCTCGACAATCTCTGGGGCTGGCAGGTGACCAGTCCCGAGGTGGTCCAGTCCTGGGTATGGGATGCGGTGCACGACGTCTACTTCCGCGACAAGCACGGCATCGGCCTGGACGACTTCCTGCAGCAGGCGCACAACGTCCACGTCAAGACGCACATGCAGGCCATCACGCTGGTGGCGGCGCATCGCGGGTTCTGGGAAGCCGACGATGCCGTCATCGACGCCCAGGCCACCGATTTCGCCAGAGCGGTCGTGGCGCACGGCCTGCCCGGCAGCGCGCACGCCAGCCCGGATCACCCCACCATGGACTGGGTGGCGCAGCGGCTGGACGATGCCGGGCTGCGCGAGGCCTTCAACGCGGTGCGCGCTGCGGCGCGCATGCCGGAGCGCCAGACGCCCAGCGATCCGGCTACCGTCAAGGAAGTGCGCATGACGCAGGAGGCCGCGCAGAAGGCACAGCAGCAGGCCGACCGACAGCAGAAGCAGCACGAGCACGACGCCGCCAGCGAGGGCGGCGTGGCGATGCTGCCTTGGATCGTTGCCGGACTGGCGCTCCTGCTGCTGGTCGGTGGTATCGGATTCGGGCGGCGCCGCTGATCGGCGCCGCGCAACGCGCAAGGAGAGGATGGGATGTTCACGTCTGCATCGCTGGAGATCATGGACGCGGTGGTCGGCTGGCTGCTGGAGCCGGTCATCGCCGGGCTGCTGGCACTGGTGGCGCTGGCCATCTGGGAGCTCGGCCTGCTGGTCGGCGAGGGCATCGGCGGCGTGCGCCGGGCTGAAGCGCATCTGGGCGCCGGCGGCCTCGCGGGCCGCGCACGCCGTCGCATCGATCGCGCCGACCTGCTGGCGCGGATCGGACCGATGCTCGGGCTGATGGGGACGCTGATTCCGCTCGGCCCCGGGCTGGCGGCGCTGAGCCGCAGCGAGCTCGACGTGCTGGCCGAGGCCGTGACGGTAGCCTTCAATACCACGGTGCTGGGGCTGTTCGCCGGCATTCTCGGCTTCGTCATCGGCCGCATGCGCAGGCGCTGGTACGACGCCGCGATGGAGCGACTGGAGGAGGCTGCCGCATGAGCGTGCCGCGCTATCGCAGCAGCCGCTTCGAGGTCGGCGACGATGATCCGATGGGCCCGCTGGCCAATCTCGCCGATATCATGCTGGTGTTCGCAGTCGGTCTGATGATCGCGCTGGCTTCGGCCGGCGACGGCGTGGAGCCGATGCGCACCGGCGGCGCCGATGTCGAGGCCGGGCGCGAGCTGCCCGAAGTGCCTGCCGGCACCGGTCAGGCCGGTAGCGGCTACGAGGCCGTCGGTCAGGTGTACCGCGACCGCGAGACCGGGCGCATGGTGCTGATCGGCGGCGAGGACTGAGCGGATGGCCACGCTGATGGTGCAGGGCACGACCTCCGATGCCGGCAAGAGCTGGCTGGTGACCGCCCTCGGCCGGGCGCTGGCGCGACGCGGCCTGCGGGTGGCGCCATTCAAGCCGCAGAACATGGCACTCAACAGCGCGGTGGCCGCCGACGGTGGCGAGATCGGGCGCGCCCAGGCGGTGCAGGCCGAGGCCTGTCGCGTGCCGGCGACGGTCGACATGAATCCGGTGCTGCTCAAGCCCACCACCGACCGTGGCGCGCAGGTCGTCGTGCACGGTCGCGCCGTCGCCCAGCTCGACGCGGTGGCCTATCACGACTACAAGCGCACCGCGATGGACGCGGTACTGGCGAGTCATGCGCGCCTCGCCGATGCCTTCGACGTGGTCGTGGTGGAGGGCGCCGGCTCGCCGGCCGAGATCAATCTGCGCGATCGCGACATCGCCAACATGGGTTTTGCCGAGGCGGTCGACTGCCCGGTGATCCTGATCGCCGACATCGACCGCGGCGGTGTCTTCGCACACCTGGTCGGCACGCTCGAGCTGCTCTCCGAATCGGAGCGCGTGCGCGTCGCGGGCTTCGTCATCAATCGCTTCCGCGGCGACATCGCGCTGCTCGAGCCGGGGCTCGACTGGCTGACCGCGCGCACCGGCAAGCCGGTGCTGGGCGTGCTGCCGTATCTGCAGGGACTGCAGGTCGACGCCGAGGACGCGCTGCCGCGCGACGCGGCCGGGGACGCGAGCGCCGGGCAACTGCGCGTGGCGGTGCCGGCGCTGCCGCGCATCAGCAACCACACTGACTTCGACGCGCTGCGCCGGCATCCCGGCGTGGCGCTGCAGTTCGTCGGCCCCGGCGAAGCACCGCCGGCCTGCGACCTGATCGTGCTGCCGGGCAGCAAGGCCGTGCGCGACGATCTGGCCTGGCTGCGCGCCGGCGGTTGGGACACCGCGCTGGCGCGCCATCTGCGCTACGGCGGGAAGGTGATCGGCATCTGCGGCGGCTTCCAGATGCTGGGGCGCGCCGTGCACGACCCCGACGGCATCGAGAGCGCGCCCGGCAGCAGCGACGGACTCGGCTGGCTCGACTGCGAGACCGTGCTGACCGGTGACAAGGTGCTGCGCAATCGCACCGGTCGTCTGACGCTGGACGAGGCGCCGGTGCGCGGCTACGAGATCCACGCCGGCCGTACCACGGGTGCGGCGCTGGATCAGCCGCTGGCGCGGCTCGATCCCTGCGACGATGCGGCCACCGTCGACGGCGCCATCAGCGAGGACGGGCGGGTTATGGGCACCTATCTGCACGGCGTCTTCGACGAAGCCGAAGCGTGCAATGCCCTGCTGCGCTGGGCGGGCCTCGCCGATGCCGCGGCGGTGGACATCGGCGCCGCGCGCGAGGCCACCTATGAACGCCTCGCCGACTGCGTCGACCAGCACCTCGACATGACGCGCGTGCTGGCGCTGTGCGGTGTTCCCGGTGAAGCGGCATGAAAGCGGTTAGCCACAGATTGCACAGATTTCCACCGATTCTTCGGGCTCTGGTGTGCGCTGACCTTGTCAGCGCCACCAGTAGACAATCCCCTGAATCTGTGAAATCTGTGGCCAAGAACCTGCCGTGAGCAACGCGTTCCCGCCCACCAATGGCGCCATCCCGCAACGCCAGCTCATCCTCGGCGGCGTGCGCTCGGGCAAGAGCCGGCTGGCCGAGCGGCTGGCATCCGCGTCGGCGTTGCCGGTCACCTACATCGCCACCGCGCAGGCGGGTGACGCCGAGATGGCCGCGCGCATCGCGTACCACCGCGCGCAGCGCCCGGCGCACTGGGAGACCGTCGAGACCGGGACCGCGCTCGGTGCCGCGATCGCCGACGCGGGCGCGCCCGGCCGGCTGGTGCTGGTGGACTGCCTGACCCTGTGGCTGACCCGGGTGCTCTGCAGCGATGATGCCGATGCGCTGCTCGCGGCCGAACGCGCCGCGCTGATCGAGGCAGTGCGCGACAGCGCCGGACCGCTGATCATGGTGAGCAACGAGACCGGGCTGGGCATCATGCCGATGGATGCGCTCAGCCGCCGCTTCGGGGACGAGGCGGGGCGCCTGCACCAGGCGCTCGCGGCGCTGTGCGAACGCGTCGTGCTGACCGCCGCGGGCCTGCCGCTGGTGCTGAAGGGCGATGCGATCGAGGCGACGCCATGACCGCATCCCCGTCGTGGATCCGCGACGCCGCGCGCACACCCGACGCCCGCGCCGCAGCCGAGGCCGCCGCGCGCCAGGACCGGCTCACCAAGCCGCCCGGCGCGCTCGGTCGGCTGGAGACGCTGGCGGTGCGTCTCGCCGGCATGCAGGGACGCGCGCGCCCGACGCTCGACCGCATCGCGATCACGGTGTTCGCGGCCGACCACGGCGTGGTCGCGGAGGGTGTGTCGGCCTTTCCGCAGTCGGTGACCGGCGCCATGATCGCCAACTTCCTGCGCGGCGGCGCCGCCATCAGCGTCGCCGCGCGCAGCCTCGGCGCACGGCTCGAAGTGGTCGATCTGGGTACTGCCGAGGTCGCCGCACTGCCCGATCCCGCACCGGGCGTGCGCCTGCACCGGCAGCCTCTCGGACCCGGCACGGCCAACTTCCGCCGCGGCGAGGCGATGACGGCGGTACAGCTCGGCGAGGCGCTGCATGCCGGCCGCGAGGCCGTCATGCGAGCGCTGGCCGACGGCGCGGACCTCTTCGTCGGCGGCGAGATGGGCATCGGCAACACCACCGCCGCGACCGCGCTGGCCTGCCTGCTCACCGACGCATCCGCCGAGGCCCTGTGCGGTCCAGGAACGGGTCTCGACGATGCCGGCGTGCAGCACAAGGCTTCGGTGGTGCGCGATGCGTTGCGCCGGCACGCGGCGGCCGCCGACGACGCGCTGGCGGCGCTGCGCTGCGTGGGCGGATTCGAGATCGCCGCGCTCTGCGGCGCCTATGTCGCCGCCGCGCAGCACGGACTGCCGGTACTCGTCGACGGATTCATCGCGACCACCGCGGCGCTGGCGGCGCGGCGCCTGTGCGCGGATCTCGACGCATGGTGCTTCTTCGGCCACGCTTCCGCCGAGCCCGGCCACGCGGCGGTGCTGCGGGCACTGGATGCCGAGCCGCTGCTCGACCTCGGCATGCGGCTGGGCGAGGGCAGCGGTGCCGCTGTCGCCGTGCCGCTGCTGCGCATGGCCTGTACGTTGCATGACGGCATGGCGACCTTCGACGAGGCCCGGGTCGCCGACGGGAGCTGAGCATGCTGCGCCCCTTCCTGATCGCCGTGCAGTTCCTCACCAGCGTGCCCGTGCGGCTGCCGGAGGTGCCGGGTCCGGCCGACCAGGCCCGTGCACTGCTGTGCTATCCGCTGGTCGGCATGGCGATGGGGCTGACGCTGGCGCTCGTCGGTCTGGCGCTGGACGCGGCGCTGCCGCCGATGCCCGCGGCGGCGCTGTTGCTGGCGGTCTGGGTGGCAGCCTCCGGCGCGCTTCATCTCGACGGGGTGGCCGATACCGCGGACGGCTGGCTGGGCGGTGGCGGTGATCGCGCGCGCGCGTTGCGCATCATGCGCGACCCGCACACCGGCGCCGCCGGCGCGGTGGCGCTGGTGGTGCTGCTGCTCGCCAAGTTCTCGGCGCTGGTCGGCCTTCTGGTGGCTGATGCCTGGGCGGTGCTGATCGTGGCGCCGCTCCTCGGGCGGGCCGCAATGCCCGTCCTGCTGGTGACGACGCCCTATCTCAATGCCCGCGGGCTGGGTGCGGTGATGGCACGGCATGCGTCGCGTCGCGAGGCGCTGCTGGTGAGTGCGGGCGCAGCCGTGCTGGCGTTGCTGGCGGTCGGGGTGACCATGGGGGCGTTGGCGGCGCTGCTCACGGTGGGCGTGTCCAGCGTCGCGGCGCTGGCCTGGCGCCAGGGGTTGATGCGCTGGCTCGGCGGTACCAGCGGCGACACGGCCGGGGCCCTGCTCGAGCTGGTCGAGGTCGCGGCGCTGCTGGCGGCGAGTGCGGCGCTGAACTAGGCAGCGAGTCGGGTGTCGATCGCGATGCGGTGGTCGGCGTGCAGCGTCTCGGCCAGTGCCTCGACGGCATGGCGTGCCGGGCCGAGCGCGGACTCCGAGGCATCGGCTTCGCGCAGGCTCAGTCGCAGCTCGGCGAGCGCGCTGACACTGCGCGAGTAGTCGGCGTCGGCGAGGGCGTCGATGAGGGCCTGCTCGGCAGCGGCGATGTCGCGCTGGGGGCGGGAGAGGCTGCGGTCGGTGGTGCTGCGGCTGAGGTGCGAGACGCGGGTCATGGCGGGATCCGGTGGATGCCTGGATCCCACCATGAATGGCGGTTCGGGTATCGGCGCCGCGGCGCCGATGAGCGGTGGCCGCGACGCTACGAGCGTTCCGGCACGGCGACGCTTGCGGGATCGCCGGTGCGCCGACGCGGATGAGCGGTGCCCCGCTCACCGCGCCCGCGCAGGGCCGCCGTCACGGCGCCGCGGTGATCTCGATCCGCGTGGTGGCGACGGCCTCGCCGCCGCGGCCGTCCCCGACGACGATCTCCATGGTCACTGCCGAGCCGTCGCAGCCGGCCGCCAGCGTGACGGTGGCCGCCGGCTGGTCGGCATCGGCGAGCCCGGCGACGCAGTCGCCGCCACCCGCGACCGACCAGGCGTAGGTCAGCGGGTCACGGTCGGGGTCGGCCGCGATCGCAAACACGCGGGCGGAGCCGCCGGCGGCGGCGCTGGCCGGACCGGGCGCGCGCACCAGCGGGACGACATTGCCGGCGCTGCCGCTGGCCACGGCCTCGGACACATAGTCGCGCGCGAAGCAGGGCCGCGGTCCGCAGACGTTGGTGAAGCGCCCGTCCAGCAGGAAGTCGTAGCGCTGGATGGCGCTGCTCACCTCCTTGCGTGGATCGCCGTGGGGGTCGCGGCCGTCGCGCGGCGGGGTGTTGGTAATCGGCGCGGTGGCAGTGCCGTCGTTGAAGGCGTTGTCGACCGGCCCGATGTCCCACACCACCAGCGCGCTGCCGCCGGATCCGTCCACGGCCGCCGGCATGCCCCAGTAGGGGTTGACGTTGCTGTGGCGGCCGTCCTCGACGCCGGGACGATGGACGCTGCCGCCGAGGGTGCGGTTCATGACCTCGGCCGACACGTCGGCGACCTGGTGATCGCCGAAGGCGACGTGCAGCAGGACCTCGTGGTCGGGCGTCGGATAGCCAAGCGCCGTGTAGCGGTCCGGCTCGCGGATGTCGCGCGCGAAACCGTTGTTCTCGCCGCGGTCCCAGAGATTGTTGATAAGCGACAGCAGGAAGGACTGGTCGAAGCTGTTCGGATAGGCGGCGTAGAAGAAGGTGCCGTAGGGGTCGAAGTCGACGCTGCGGCGGAGCAGGGTCGAGTAGTTCATGCCGGGCACGCCGAGCGACCCGCGCGTGATATCGGTGGAGGTCGCGATCACCGGTCCGCCGAGGATGCCGCCCTGACTGTTGCCGTCGTAGACCACGCGCTCGCTGGTGATGACCGGCCGGCCGTCGGCGCTCCGGAAGGCCGGATCGCTGGCCAGTCCGTCGGGATGCTTGAGCAGTCGCGCCAGGTAGTGCCAGTTGATCACGCCCTGCTGGAGGCGGTCGGTGAGGCTGGCGAACTGCCCGATCTCGAGCAGGATGAGCAGGGTGCTGGGCACGTCGCGGGTCGCCATGCCGATCCAGTCGATGGCGCAGTGCATGAGGTTGAGCTCGCGCAGGCGCTCGGTGCTGCTGCCGCCGACCTCGCCCTTGCCGCCGAGCAGGCCGTGTCCGTACATCAGCGGCGTCGCGGGGCGCACCCAGGTCGCCGCATCCCCGAAGTCTCCGATGGCGGTGCGCGGGATCTCGCACTGGAAGCGGTACTCCTGCGTCGGCTGCAGCGGGTTGATCTGCGGCGTGGCCGCGCGCGGGATGCCGTAGTTCAGGCGGGAAAGCGGCAGCTGGCCGAGGTCGCGCAGCACCAGCTGCAGGCCCTCGGCAATGCCGCCGGCGGCGTCCGCGATGACCGGCACCTCGGTGGCCTGCAGCGCCCCCACGGTGCCTTCGACGATGGCGCAGTAGTCGGCCAGATCGCTCAGGAGCGGCGTGTTGTCGCACAGCCCGTCGGGCAGGTTGAGGTAGTTGGGGACCGTCATGCGGCCCTCGATGCGGCGGATGCTGTCGCCCTCGTCGAAGTCCTCGACCGATACGATCTCGAACGCCGGTGCGCCGCCGTCGAGCATGCCGAGGGCCTCCTCGCGCATCGCCAGCACCGGCTCCGCCGTGCTCCGGGCGCTGCGCACCGTGAAGTCCCACGCCAGGTAGAGCTCGTCGCGCGCGACGCCACTGGCGGACAGGGTGTCGAAAAGGTTCTCCATGTGCTCGCGCCGGGCGTTGACCGTATCGAGGTCGCTGACGTGGCGGTCGCGGAAGACGCGGAACTGCGACGGCGCTTCCAGCAGCGCGCCATCGGCGTCGCGCAGGTTGCGCATCGCCACGATGTAGCGGTGGCCTTCCACGAAGTTCTCGCCGGGGCGCAGGATCAGAGCCGGCGGGTCGACCTTGAAGGCATTGTTGGGCAGCAGGCCGCTGCCGTCGAGGACCTCGCCCAGCACCGAGAAGATCGGCGCCAGCAGCGCGCCGCAGCCGTCGCTGACCGCGCCCAGCAGGGCGCCCAGCGCGTCCGGTGCGTCACCGACCAGCGCGAGCAGCTCGTTGAGGCCCGGTGCGAGGTCGCATACCGGCGTGGCGGCGGTCTCGCTGCTGTCGATCTCGACCCAGACCGGGTGGCGCTCGCCGGTGGCGGCATCGATGATCAGCACCGGTGCGTCGGCCTCCAGCGAGGCCTCGATGTCCGTCACCGGGGCGGCGCCGGTTGCGGCCAGGTCGAGGTCCGGCACATGGGTGAGCATCATCTGCCCGGGCGAGAAGCCGTCGTCGACATTCCACGCGGCCGGATTGACCGGGATGCCGACGATGTTCATCGGCATGCCCGCGACGTCGAGGTTCAGTCGCCGACCGGTGACGGTGCTGTCATCGGCGACGGTGAGCGCGTCGCTGGGCCAGGGGAACTGGCAGTAGGCCGGATCGAGGAAGTCGCAGCCGCGGCGCTCGGCATCGGAGACGGCATCGGCGATCTGCGGGTCGAGACTGTCCTCGCGCAGTGGCGGATCCTCGCCCGGCGTCCCCGGAGTGCCGGCGCCGTCCCGCGGCGGCTCGCTCGAACCGCACCCCGCCGCGGCCAGTGCCACGAGGGATATCCACAGCCACCGACGGCCGCACACCGGGCGGCCCGCATTCCCCTGTTCCATCGTCTCCCCGCTGTTGTCGTTGTGTTCGCGTGCCTGTCACGCGACTGTCACGAATCCTACACAGGCGCCGCGGCTGTGCGCCAACCGCGGGATGTAGTGAAAATTGCGGAGAGGGGCGTCAGGACGGCGCGTCGCCGGGCGGCCGTCGCGCGAAGGTGATGACCAGGGCGTCGCGATAGGCGGGGCGTGCGGGGTCGAGCGGATGGATAGGCGTGACGCCGTGCAGCACGCGCCGGTCGTCCAGCAGCACCGTGTCGCCGGGCGCCGCCAGCGTGAAGGCGCCGAGCTCGGTGCCGTCGGCGTGGCGGATGTGGGTGCTGCCCTCGGAGACATTCTGGCGCGCGATCAGCGTGACCAGCACGTAGTCGACGCCGTCGCGGTGGACCCCTTCCGGCGTGGGCTGGCCCTCGCGGTCGGGTGCGGCCTCGATGCGGAACTGGTGCAGTTCCACGTGCCAGGGGTCCACCTCCGGGGCGAGAGCGCCGAAGGTCCGCGCGCTCAGGTTCAGGAGGGCCGCGGTGGCCGGGTTGTCGATCACCACCGGGTCCACCGGCGAGAACCAGCGCTGCACACCGCCGTTGAGCGGGTTGTAGTCGCGGCTCTGGTAGTGAGGCTGCTGCGGCAGGCGCGCCCATCGGCCGTCGGCGCCCGCGCGCAGCGTCGCGTGCCGGCGCCGCCGGTAGCGTCCGCCATCCGCCATGAAGCGATCCACCGGCATGCGATGCCAGCTGTCCGCGAAGCGACGCCAGGCGGCATCGTCCGCGCCGAAGGCGTTCAGCGTCGCGTACAGCGCCGCCGCCGGCACGAAGACATAGCCGGATTCGGCAATCGCTGACGCCTCGGGACTGTGAACGGCCTGTGACATGGCGGCGAAGCATGCCACGAAGCGGATGGAGGACCTCAGCGCGTGGTCGCGGTGCCCCCGCCGACGGCGCCGGCGAATGCGTCCGAGGCATAGAAGGGGGCGAGCTGCGCCCGGACGATCGCTTCCAGGATCCCGCGGTCGTGCAGCACCGCGAGCACCGAAGGGGCGTAGTGCCGCGCCTCGTGCAGCATCATGGCGCGGTCGACGCCGAGGTCGACGAGCAGCGCACGCAGCGGCGTGTCGCCGTAGCGCTCGAACACCGCGTCGACGCCGCGCGCGATCATCGCGCGGTAGGTCGGATGATCGCGCAGCGATTGCCAGTAGCCGTAGGCGAGCGCGGCGAAATCCTCGATGTCATCGTCGCCCAACCCCTCGCGCAGGGGTGCTACGGGCATCTCGGCAAGGCGATCCCAGAACGTTTCCAGTGCGTCCTGCAGCGCGTGGTCGTCGATGTGCCGCAGCAGGTACTCCGGCAGACCGGCCGCGCCGTCGCCGGCCTGCTCGGCGGCGCGTGCCAAGATCAGGTCGAAGGCGTCCCGGACGGTGGCCGGCAGGCGCTGACCGAGTGCGCCGAGGCGGCCGGCGCGGCCTGCGGCCTCGCCGATCCAGCCGCGCAGCGCGTGCAGGCAGAGCGTGGCCACCAGCCCGCGTACCGCGTCGCTCCGGTGCAGCTCGGCGACCGCGCCGGCGCGCAGGCCGTGCAGCTCGCTGATCTTCGCGATGAAGGTCCGTATGGCGTCATCCGGCACCAGATCGCCGATGCACGCGTCGGCCAGCGCGGGCTGATCGCGCAGGGCGCGCGCGACCGCGCAGATGAGCTCCGGGATGCCGCCGGTGAGCGGCAGGTCGGCGGCGTAGCGCAGCGCCGTCTCCGTGACCTGCTCGCACGACACCGCCTCGGCCAGCGTCAGGGTTTCGGCATGGGCCAGCAGCGTGTCGACGGTGTCGACCAGCCAGGCGTCGAGCGCAGGGCCGTCGGCAGCGCGGTCCAGGATCCACGCAACGTGCGCGTCGAGCGCGCGGGCGGCGATGCAGTCGGCGGGCGGGGCGGGGTCGGGCATGGCGGGAGCCTAGCGCGTGGCGCCGTCGCCGTGCGGCCGGGCGGCGTTGCGGGAGGGGGCAGGTATCATGGCGGGAGTCCGGTTGCGTTCGGGCCTGGTGTGCACATATGTTCACCGGCGGTGCGCGCGCCGGTCAACCGGCTCGGCAGAGCTCTCTTCTACAGCGGAACACGGAACGCGGCGAGACGTGAACGACCGTCCTCACAGGCCATGACCGAGCGCAAGCACCGCAGCCGGCGCTCGTCGCTCGAGCGCATGCGCGACGCGCGCGAGCAGCGCACGCCGACGCGCGAGCGCCTGATGCAGGCCGCGCTCGAACTGGTGGCCGACGGGCGCGGCTTCGGCAGCCTGGGGCTGCGCGAGGTGGCGCGCGCCGCCGGAGTGGTGCCCACCGCCTTCTACCGGCACTTCCGCGACATGGAGGATCTCGGCCTGGCGCTAGTGGAGGAGGGCGGCCTGACCCTGCGCCGCCTGCTGCGCGAGGCGCGCCGCGACGATCTGCCGGCGCGCGACATCATCCGCCATTCGGTCGGGATCTACGTCGAGTATTTGCGCGCACACCGGCTGCACATGCGCTTCATCGCCGGTGAGCGCCTGAACGGTCCGGCGCGCGTGCGCGATGCGATCCGGCGCGAGGTCAGCCGCTTCTCCGAGGACATGGCCGAGGACCTGCGCGCGCTGGATTTCCTCGCGCACCTGCCGCCGCGCGTCATGCGACTGGTCTGCGATCTGGTGGTGGCGACCATGCTGGACGCGGCCGGCGATCTGCTCGACGACGATCTGTCCGAGCGCGAGCGCGAACGGCTGTTCGACGCTCTCGTCGAGCGCATCCGGCTGATCTTACTGGGGGCGGGCGCCTGGCATGAGGAAGGCGCCGGCTAGGTGTGTAAACCCACCAGATGGCCTGGATGAGCGCCCGGCACGCGCTGCGGCCGGTTTCGTCGGCATGCACGGTGCTCAGCGCCAGCCGGGAGGCATCGTCGACGGCGACGTGGACGTAATCCCAGCCCGCCCCGCGCGAGTTCAGGCGCCGGCTGTCGGTGACGCGATGGCCCGGACGGTGAAAACGCCCGAGCTTCTTCACATCCAGGTGCAGCATCTGGCCGGGCCGGTCCCAGGCGTAGCGCCGGACGGGCCGGGGTGGATCCAGCACCGACAGCCGATTGA
>NZ_JAGLEJ010000046.1 GCF_023145115.1 Algiphilus sp. | reverse complement strand
ACCACGTCGTGGGACACGACCTTTTCGTGTGTGGCGCCTGCCTGCAGGCGCCGCGCCCACCGCGCTTCGCGCGCACCCTTATCCCCGCCCCTTCTCCCTGAGGGAGAAGGGAGAGTGGTCGGTGCGTCGTTCCGAAAGCCTTCTTCCCCGCCCTCGGGGGATAGGGTTGTGTGAGGGGGTGCCGGCACCAGCCGGCTGTGGCGCGAAGCGGGTAAGCCTAGAAGCGGTCGAGCAGCGCGAGCGCGGCTTCGAGCTCCTTGCGGATCTCGCGCAGTGCGGTGGGGAGGTCGTCGGCGTTGCCGGGGTGCGGGACCCCGCCCTTCAGCGCCGCGAATTCCTCCAGACGGTGGCGGGCACCGCTGATGGTGAAGCCCTCGTCGTACAGCAGGTGGCGAATGTTGCGGACGGTGTAGACGTCCTCGCGCTGGTAGTAGCGGCGGTTGCCGCGGCGCTTTGAGGGACGCAGCTGCGGGAATTCCTGCTCCCAGTAGCGCAGGACGTGCGGCTTGACCGCGCACAGGCGCGCGACCTCGCCGATCGCGAAGTAGCGCTTCTCCGGCACGGGCGGCAGGTGCTGTTCGTCCGTGGGGTGCTCGGCGGTGCGTGCCTGTTGGGTCAATGCTTATCCGTCCACGCGCAGGCGCAGCTTCTGGCCGGGCCTGAAGGTGACGACGCGGCGGGCGGAGATGGGAATCTCCTCGCCGGTCTTGGGGTTGCGGCCGGGACGCTGGGACTTGTCGCGGAGCTCGAAGTTGCCGAAGCCGGACAGCCGGACCGATTCCCCGTTCGCCAGCGTCTCGCTGAGCGTATCGAAGAAGAGGTCCACGATCTCCTTGGCCTCGCGCTTGTTCAGGCCGACATGGTCGTGCAGTGCTTCAGCAAGCTCCGCCTTCGTCAGTGCCACCGCTATCCCCGAATACGCGCACCCCACTGTCGACCAAGCACGTCGACGATCCCGTTCGTTGCCTGATCAACGAGCTCGTCGGTAAGCGTGCGCGAATGATCCTGAAATATCAAGCCCAAGGCTATGGCTTTGCTGCCATTTTTCACGCCCGGGCCGTGATACACGTCAAATACCACTACATCCTGCAATGTTTCGGGTGCATGCTCGCGGATCGTGCCGAGCAGATCCGCGCAGGGCAGACCGGCGTCGATCTCCAGCGAAAGGTCGCGGCGGCTGGACGGATATTCCGGCACGGATGGCTGCCAGGGCAGCACGCGACGGCGCAGCACCTCGGCGTCGAGCTCGAACAGCAGGATGCCCTCGGGCAGCTCCCATTCGGCGGCGAGCCCCGGATGCAGCTGCCCCATCCACCCCAGGACCGCACCGTCGCCGCGCAGCAGCCGTGCGCCGCGGCCGGGGTGCAGCGCCGGATGCGTGGCCGCCTCGGCCACCAGGTCGGGCACCAGTGCCTGCAGCTCGCCCTTGAGGTCGTGGAAGTCGGCCGCGCGCGCGACCGTGCCCCACTGCTCGGGCTCGACCGGGCCGAGCATCAGGCCGGCGAGGCATTCCGTCTCGCGCACGGTGGGATGGATCCCGGCCTCGGCTTCATAGACGCGCGCCAGCTCGAAGGCGCGCAGGCGCCGCGCCTGACGCGCGACGTTGTAGCGCGCCATCGGCAGCAGTCCGGACCAGAGCGTGGTGCGCATGCAGCTGTAGGGCGCGGCGATGGGGTTGTCCACCGGGATGCGGCTGGCATCCGGCCGGAGCGCGGCGTCGAGATCCGTCTCCACGAAGCTGTAGCACACCGCCTCCTGGAAACCGCGCGCAACCAGCGTGTCGCGCAGCGTGGCGTCGCGCAGCTGCGCCTCGGCCTGCGGGCGTGCGTCGATGCTGGCGGCGTAGGCCACATCCCCCACCCGATCGTAGCCGTACACGCGCGCGACTTCTTCAATGAGGTCGACCTCGCGGGCGATGTCGAAGCGCCAGCTCGGCGGCAGCACGCGCCAGCCCGCGTCCTCGGCATCGACCTGCATGCCGAGCGACTCCAGGATGCCCCGGGTGCGCTCGTCCGGAATCGAGACGCCCAGCAGCGCCGCGATGCGTTCGCGGCGCAGCATGATCGGCGTCGGCGTCCACACCGGATGCGCATCGACGCGCGCGATCCGCGCCGGACCGGCGACGCCGCCCGCCAACGCGACGATGAGCGCCGTGGCGCGCTCGAGGGCGCGCTCGGCGGCCGCGGGGTCGACACCGCGCTCGAAGCGATGCACGGCGTCGCTGTGCAGCTTGTGACGGCGACCGGTCCCGGCGACGGCCGCAGGCAGGAAGCAGGCCGACTCGAGGAATACGGTGCCGCTGTCGAGCCGCATCTCGGCATGCTCGCCGCCCATGACGCCGGCCAGTGCCACCGGCCGCGCATCATCGGCGATGACGAGTTCGCCGTGGTCGAGCGTGAGGTCCTGTTCGTTGAGCAGACGGAGGGTCTCGCCCGGCTGCGCCTGCCGCACCCGGATCGTGCCCTCCAGGCGCGCATCGTCGAAGGCGTGCAGCGGCTGCCCGCTCTCCAGCATGACCAGGTTGGTGATATCGACCACCAGCGACACGCTGCGCAAGCCGGCGCGGCGCAGACGCTCGCGCAGCCAGTCGGGCGTGCGGCGACGCGCGTCCACGCCCTCGATGCGTCGTCCGCAGTAGACCGGACAGAGCTCGCCGGCATCGATGGCGATGTCCCGCGATGCCGGACCGGCCGCAGTTGCGGCGTCGGGTCCGGCCGGATTGCCCGCGGCCGGGGTGCGCAGCGCGCAGTCGTCGTCGATGGCGGCGGCCTCGCGCGCGAGGCCGGCGACGCTCAGGCAGTCACCGCGATCGGGCGTCAGCTCGAAGAACAGGCCGGTATCGTCGAGCTTCAGCCACTCGGCCAGTGGCGTGCCGGGCACGGCATCGTCGTCCAGCGTCAGGAGACCACTGCTGGACTCGGCGAGACCGAGCTCGGCGGCGGAGCAGAGCATGCCGGCCGACGGCACGCCGCGCAGCTCGGTGGCAGCGATCGCCCGCCCGTCCGGCAGCACCGCACCCGGCCGCGCGAAGGCCGTGAGCAGCCCGGCGGCCGCGTTCTCGGCGCCGCAGACGACGCCGTGCAGTGCGCCGTCGCCGGCGTCCACCCGGCAGACACGCAGTCGGTCGGCCTCCGGATGCGGAGCAATCTCCGCGATGCGCGCAACCACGACGTCCTTCAGCACCGAGTCGGGGCACAGCGACTCGATTTCGCATTCGAGCCCGGCCAGCGTGAAGCGCTCGGCCAGGGCGTCGGCGTCGAGCGTGGTGTCGAGATGCTCGCGAAGCCATTGCATGCTCAGCCTCATGGCGCGGCTCCGAAAGCGGCCAGGAAACGGGTGTCGTTGGCGAAGAACTGGCGCAGGTCGTCGACGCCGTAGCGCAGCATCGCCAGACGCTCGACCCCCATGCCGAAGGCGTAACCGCTGTAGCGCTCCGGATCGATACCGACGCCCTCGAGCACGTTGGGGTGGACCATGCCGCAGCCGAGGATCTCCATCCAGCCGCGCTCGCCGCGGATGTCGACCTCGGCGGACGGCTCGGTGAAGGGGAAGTAGGACGGCCGGAAACGCACATCAACCTCTTTCTCGAAGAACTGCGTAATGAACTGTTTCAAATCGTATTGCAGGTGCTGGAACGTGACGCCTTCGGCCACGTACAGCCCCTCCACCTGATGGAACATCGGCGAGTGCGTGCGATCGAGGTCGACCCGGTAGACGCGCCCCGGGCAGATGATGCGTATCGGCGGCCGGCGCCCCTGCATGGTGCGGATCTGGACCGGCGAGGTATGCGTGCGCAGGACGTAGTCGCCGCCCTGCACGTAGAAGGTGTCCTGCATCGCGCGCGCCGGGTGGGCGGGCGGGATGTTGAGCGCCTCGAAGTTGTGGTAGTCGTCCTCGATCTCGGGGCCACGCTCGGTGGTGAAGCCGAGCCGCCCGAACAGGGCCTCCACCCGCGCGATGGTGCGGGTCAGCGGATGGGTCGCACCAACCGGCTGTCCGCGACCCGGCAGCGTGACGTCGATGCGCTCGGCCTGCAGGCGCTGCTCGGCCTCCTGGCGTTCGAGCACGGTGCGGCGCTCAGCCAGCGCATCCTGCACCGCCTGCTTGGCGCGATTGATCTCGGCCCCCGCGGTGCGGCGCTCGGCGTCGGGCAGCTGGCCGAGCTGCTTCAGCAAGCTGGTGAGACTGCCCTTCTTGCCGAGCAGCGACACGCGCAGCCGCTCGATGGCGTCGCTGTCCTGCGCATCGGCAATGTCGCGCCGGGCCTGCGCGACGATGGCCTCCACATCCTGTTGCATGTTCCTTCCCGAAATGAAAAAGGGAGTGGCGTGGGCCACTCCCTTTCGACTTCTCCGATTGCGGTAACGGGTTCGCGCGCGAGCGCGTCCGTCAGTCGAGAGCGGCCCTGGCCTGATTCACCAGCGCCGCAAAGGCCGGCTTGTCGTGCACGGCGACATCCGCCAGCACCTTGCGGTCGAGCGTCACGCCCGCCCGCTGCAGGCCGTTGATGAAACGGCTGTAGCTCAGGCCGTGCTCGCGCGCACCGGCGTTGATGCGCTGGATCCAGAGGGCGCGGAAGTCGCGCTTCTTGACCCGGCGATCGCGGTAGGCGTACTGCCCGGACTTGATGACCGCCTGCTTGGCAACCCGATAGACACGCGAGCGCGCGCCCTGGTAGCCCTTGGCCTGGTCGAGAACCTTCTTGTGACGGGCGCGGGCCGTCACACCCCGCTTGACTCGTGCCATTTCCGACGCTCCTTAGCTGTAGGGCAGCAGCTGCTTGGCCTCGCGGACATCCGAGGCATGCATGGTGCGCACCGTGCGCAGCTGGCGCTTCCGCTTGGGCGCCTTCTTGGTGAGGATGTGGCGCCGGTGCGAAGCGGCACGCTTGAAGCCGCCACCCCCCGTACGCTTGAAGCGCTTGGCAGCGCCCCGGTTGGTCTTCATCTTGGGCATGAAACTACCTCTCTTGCGTTTGACACCACCGCCGGCAGCACGTCGCGTGCATTTCGGGAGCCGGGGCGGCTTGTGGTACCGGGCCGCCTAGACGACCTGGCGCTTCTTGGGGGCGACGACCATGATCATCTGCCGCCCCTCGAGTTTGGGCATCTGTTCCACCTGCGCGATCTCGGCGATCTCTTCGCGAACACGCTCGTGGAGCTCGCGACCGATCTCGGGATGCGCCATCTCACGGCCGCGGAAACGAACCGTGACCTTGACCTTGTCGCCTTCCTCAAGGAAGCGCAGCACCGCGCGCATCTTGGTGTTGTAGTCGCCGGCATCCGTGTTGGGCCGGAACTTCACTTCCTTGACCTGGATCAGCTTCTGCTTCTTGCGTGCGGCCTGCTGGGCCTTGTCCTTCTGGTAGATGAACTTGCCGTAGTCCATGATCTTGCAGACCGGCGGGTCTGCATTGGGCGACACCTCGACGAGGTCGAGCTCGCTCTCACTGGCCTTGGCAAGTGCATCCCGCGTCAGCATGACGCCGATCTGTTCCCCGTCGGGACCGATGACGCGCACGCGCGGCGATGTGATATCGCCGTTTCGGCGGTCGTTGCGATCTTGCGCGATGGTGGTCTTCCTCTAGTGTTCGACGAAAAGCGACCGCGCACGCGCGACGCGCGCGGTCAAGGCGCGAAATTGTACTGAGCGCGTGGGCGCAGCGCAATCGCCGCGGCGCGGCGCTTCAAGCCGCCCTGGCCGTGCCGAGGAAGCCGTCGAGATGCGACTGCACGAGGTCCTGACAGATGCGGCGGCAGGCCTCCTGGTCGAAGCGCTCGCGTCCGGTCCACCATCGCAGCACGGCCTCGCAGCTCCCGATGGTGCCGATGGCGAACGGCCACGCCGTCTCCACTTCCGCTTCCGACGGCTCCGATGCCCCGTTGTTGCCGACCTGACCGCGCTTGACCTCCGCGAAGGTCCGGGCGATGAAGCTGCTCACCTTGTCGCGGATGCCGGTGATGTCGACGAGGCCGTCGGGCCCCATTCCCTCGTTGTAGATCACCGACCACGCCGCCCGCTGCGAGAACACGAAGTCCAGCAGCGCGTCGGTTCCGGTGCGCAGGCGCTTGCGGGCGTCAGGCTCGCTCATGAGCGCTTCGACGACCTTGATGATGTGGTCGCCGGCGCGCTCGATGGTCGCGCGGTACAGCCCTTCCTTGGAGCCGAAGTACGCGTAGAGCATCGGCTTGGTGACTTCGACGCGGGCTGCAATGTCGTCCATCGATGCGGCGTGGAATCCGCGTTCGCTGAACACCTCGGTCGCGGCATCCAGCATCTGGGGCTCGCGCACGGCGCGCGGGACGCGCTTGCGCTTCTTCGGTTTATCGTCCGAACGTTCAGTAGGTTGCATTGCGGGGGTTTGCGGTTGCGCCATTGATGGGCTGCTGGGTGCGGGGTTGGGGGGGGCCGCGACGTCCGTCCTGCTCAGCGGAATCGTCGCTCGTTCGCCTCAGCTATCACGGCAATATACTGCACGGTCGCGGAGCAGTGCCAGCCGGCCGTGTAGTAATTTTCGCGGTATCGTCGGTTGTTACCGAACTATTGGTTAATTCGTGTCTCAGCGCCGGAAGCGCCTGACCACTCAGGCATCCTGCGCGATGCGCCGTTCCTCGCCGACCTTCGCACCCAGCCCGCCGTCGTCGCAGTGGGCCCAGAGTTCCCGCCCGAATCGACTGAGCGCAACGCTGCCGTGCACCAGCTTGGGGCGGATGCGGGCCTGTCTCAGGCGTTCGAGCTCGCGCGTGACCACCGTGCTGGCGAGCAGACTCCCCTGGTAGGCCTTGCTTTCGGCCGTGGGGGCGCCCTCCACGACCAACCCCTTGTCGACCATCCGGCCGAGGTAGTGCCCGATGCGATCCGGCAACCGGACGTCCGCTTCATCACCCAGCGTGCTCAGATAGCCGGCGACCCGCTCCGACGGCCCCGCCAAGCGGTTTCCGGTCGCATTGATGTGGAGGATCGCCCGTGACTTTCCATCGGACAGTGCGGCCATCAGGCGAGCCTCGTCCGGCGTCAGTTCGCGCAGCGTCGCGGTGAACAGGTACTCGCGCGCATCGTGCTCGTCCTGTCGGGCGGCGATGGCGAGCAGATCGGACAGCAGGCGCTGCGGCGGCTCGTGCACCGGCACGTAGAACGCGCGCTGCGTCCGCTGCGTGCGCTCGGCGCCTTCCCGGCTGCCGCCACTGCTGCCGCTCTCGCCCCCGCCGCGTGCACGCTGCATGCGTTCGCCCAGGCCGGTGAGCACGCGCTCCTCGATGGCGCGCGCGCGGCGCTCCATCGCATTGACGACCGGAATGCGCCGTCCGACCTGCCCCATGTAGCGGCCGACCGCGACCAGTCCCGACGGCAGCGGCGGCGGCTCGTTGCCGTCACCGGGCTTGCGGTTGCGGGTGTCTCTCGGCTTGGCGCTGCTGGTGGAAACCGATCGTTCTGCCATCGTGGATCATCCTCGAGCGCGCCGCGCGCGCGTTCGCTTGCCGGGCCCGGCGTCTGCGGGCCACTCTGCCACCGCGCCATGGCGATTGATAGCGCTGCGCACGACGCGATCGCACACCGCATCCGGTGTCGGTCAGGGCATCGGGCGCCGGTAGAAACCGGTGCGGCCGGTCATCAGGAGCTCGCCGTCCAGGGCGATGACGTCGGCGATGGGCTGGCCGGTCGGACTTTCTATGGCCTCGATGCCGGCGCTGTCGACCGAACCCGCCACCACCGTGCCGTCGACGCCGGCGAGCACCATGCGACCGTCTCCGATCAGGGTGCCGCCGAACAGGCTCTCCACGACCGGGTTGTCGAACGCCTTCCAGCCCATGCGCGCAAGCGCCTGCGGGTCGGTCACGCTCTCGTTTATGAAGGGGTCGTAGGCCATCGGATCGTCCAGCGTGCTGAGCTCGCGGGCATCGACCGCCTTGTACACCTTGCCCTGCAGGCCGAAGAACACCGCGCCGTGCTCGCCGGCCGGCAGCACACCGAAATAGGATCCGATGTACGGCGGCTCGAGCATCTCCCAGCTGGCGCCATCATCGAGCGACCGCGCGAGAAAGCCGCGCTCACCGGCGATCAGCAGTGTCCCGTCGGGCAGGCGCTCGATCTCGTAGAGATGAAAGCCGGTATCGAACACCGGGTTCTCGACCGCCTCCCAGGTCGCGCCACCGTCTGCGGTCCGCATCATGCGCCCGTTGGCACCGGTGACCACGCCGCGTTCCGGGGTATCGAACAGCACGTCGTAGAACGGCTTGCCCCAGTCTGCGTCGAAGTGGCTCAGCGACCAGGACTCGCCGCCGTCTGTGCTGCGCAGCACGCTCCCGTCGTGACCGACGGCCCAGCCGTGGTCGGCATCCACGAACTCGACGCGCGTGAGCATCGCGCGCACGGGCCCCTGGACCTGGCGCCACTCGGTACCGTCATCGGAGAGCAGGATGTGGCCGCGCTCGCCCACCGCGACCAGCCGCTCCCCGGCGCGCGTGACGTCGTTGACGATCGCCTTGTCGGCCAGCGGCATCATCTCCGACGGCTGCGCGTCGCGCGCGCCGTCATCGCCCTGGGCCGATGCAACCCCGGCTGCCAGCGCCAGTGCCGCCGCGCTCAGCCCCTTCCGCATGTCGAAGCTCACCATGGACGCCTCCCCTGTCAGCCCTTGTCTTGCTCGGTATCGGCCGCGCCCGCCATGAGGTCCTGGCCGCTGTGCTTGAGCTCCTCGCGGGAGAGGAAGCGGGCCAGTGCCGGCAGGACGAGGATGGCGCCGAACATGTTGGCGGTGAACATGTACACCAGCATGATGCCCATGTCCGCCTGGAACTGGAGTTCGGACAGCAGCCAGGTGCTGACGCCGAGCCCGAGCGCTATGCCGGTGAACACCACTGCCTTGCCGGTCTTGCGCAGCGTCTGGTAATAGGCTTCTTCCAGGGACAGTCCGCGCCGGAGGCCGTCGGCGAGCTGCGCGTAGATGTAGATGCCGTAGTCCACGCCGATGCCCACCGCAAGGGCGATCACCGGCAGGGTGGCGACCTTCATGCCGATGCCGAGACTGGCCATTACCCCGTAGGCGGAGATCGAGACCAGCGACAGCGGCACTGCCACGCAGAGGACGCCGGATACGGTGCGGAACGACAGCCACAGGAAGACGAGCACCACGGCATAAACCCAGAGGACGATCTCGACCTCCTTGTCCTTGACCACCTCGTTGGTTGCCGCCATGACGCCGACGTTGCCGGACGCAAGACGGAAGTCGATGCGATCGGTGCTCTTGTCGTTCTCGCGGAATGCCTTGACCTCCGCGACCAGCTTGTTGATGGTCGACGCCGAGTGGTCGCGCGTGAACAGGAATATGTTGAGCGCGCTGCAATCCTTGTTGAGCATGCCGGAACTGGTCGGCACCAGCGCCGTGGCCTGCGCCAGCGCGTACTGGTTGCGCGGCACCACCTGCGCGTTGAGGCGACCTTCCGACAGACCGGCATATGCCAGCTTCGAGAGGTCCATGAGCGTCATGGTTTCACGGACTTCCGGGAGATTCTTCATGTGCCAGGCGAAGCGATCGATCTCGGCCATGAGCTCGTAGTCGATGCAGGCGTCCTCTTCGGTCTCGGCGATGACGTTGAGCTGGTCGAGCCCGAGCCCGAAGTTGCCGGCGATGAAGCGTGCGTCCTGGTTGAAGCGCGAGTCCGGCCGCAGCTCGGGCTGGCCCTCGCCCACCGTGCCGATCTGCAGCTTGGGATACATGTAGACACTCCAGCCGAGCACCAGCGCACCGACCAGCAGCGTGACGACCGCCACCGGCGTGCGCGTGAAGTGCCGGGCGATGAAGCGCCAGACGCCGTCACCGATGGCATTGCGACGCTCCTGCTTGCGCTGGAAGCCTTCCGGATCCCGGATCGGCGTCACCGTCAGCAGGATCGGCATCAGCGCCTTGTTGGTGATGATGATCGCGGCAATGCCGAAGGCCGCGTTCAGCGACATCTCGCGGATGACGTCGATGTTGATCAGGTAGATGGTCAGGAAGCCGGCCGTATCGGTGATCAGCGCGATCGTTCCCGGAATCGCGAGCCGCCGGAAGGTCGCCAGCGATGCGCGGTAGCTGGACAGCCCGGAGGCCGCTTCCGCGGCCCAGCCGTTGACGTACTGAACGCCGTGCGAGACCGATACCGCGAGCACCAGGAAGGGCACGAGGATGGCAAAGGGATCCAGGCCGAAGCCGACCAGATTGAGCAGACCCATTTCCCATATCACCGCCGCCACCGAGCACACCAGCGGCAGCATGCCGAGCAGGAACGACCCGACATAGAGCCAGAGCAGGAGCCCGGTCATGACCAGGGTGAGCGCGAAGAACGCCACCACCTCGGTCGAGGCGTCGGTCATGTCATCGACCACCTTCGCGAAGCCGATGATGTGAACGGTGGTGTTCTCGTCCTCGAACTGCGCGCGGATGTCCTCCAGCTGCTGTCCGACCGCCGTGTAATCGATGGCCTCGCCGGTCACGGGGTCCTTCTCAAGCAGTTCCGCGACCACCATCGCCGAGCGCTGATCCTCCGATACCAGCCGGCCGATGATGTTGGCCTTGGAGACGTTGGAGCGCAGCTGCTTCATCATCTCCTCGGTGGGCGCGTAGTCGGCCGGCACCACCGTCGAGCCGGACAGCCCCGTGGGCTGCACCTCCACGTAGAGGATGTTGGGCGTGAACATCGAGCTCACGCGCTCGCGCTGCACCCCGGGAATGAAGAAGATCTCGTCGGTGAGCTTGCGCAGCTTCTCCATGAAGTCGGGCTCGTAGATGTCGCCCTCTTCGTTATGGATCGCCACCAGGATGCGATTGGCGCCGCCGAATTCCTCGTAGTATTCGAGGAAGGTCTCCATGTACGGGTGTTCCTTGGGGACCATCTTCAGCCACCCGGCATTGGGCTGAAGCTGCGAAGCCTGCCAGGCCAGAAACGCCGTGATCGCCAGCAGAATGGCCAGCGTGATCCAGCGAGCCCCGAATATCGCCGGCTCGACGATCTTGAGAATGCGTTGCGTCGCGCTCATGCCCTCCCCCTATGAACCTCGACGGCGCCCCGGGCGCGGAAGCGCCGGGCCGCCGGTACCGCCGCGCGGCGTCTCGCCGCGCACAAGGCCCGGGTCCGTCGCACACGGACCCGGGCCGGCCAGATGTGGCGAACGCCCCCCGCGGCCGCTAGCGGCGCGCGCGGCGCTTGAGCGCCGACGGCCCGAAGTAGCCGTCGCGATACTCGATCTTCCAGTCGGTGATCTTGCCCTCGTTCGACATCGCGGTGACGAAATAGCGGCCGCTCTTCAGGTCGTAGATGACCTCGGGTGCGGTCGTGGTCGTGGGCACGAAGGGCGCGGTGATCGGATGCCCTTCCTGGAAGCGCCAGAGCTCTCCGCGCTGGTCGTAGTTGTCGACCGCCACGATGCCCCAGGAGTCCTCGTCGACGTAGAACACGCGACGACCGAACTGGTGGCGTGTGCCGTCGCGCAATGTCGCTTCCACGACCCATACGCGGTGCAGCTCATAGCGCGCCATGCCCTGGTTGATGTGGCCCTTGCCGACGATGTCCTCGTACTCGGCCACCGGATTGTTCATCAGGTAGGAGTTGTACGGGATGTACATCTCGCGCTTGCCCAGCAGCTTCCAGGTGTAGCGGTCCAGAGCGCCGTTGAACATGTTGATCTGGTCGTTGAACTGAAGACCGTCCGACCCGATGGAGGGGTTGTCGTAGCCCACGTCCGGCGCGCGGTTCACGCGGCCGAGCCCCGGGTTGTAGAGCCAGGCGTTGCGGCCCGAAGTGCCCTTTCCGAAGATCTCGTGCACCAGCGTGAACTGGCCAGCCACGCGGGGCGGCGAGATGGTCTCCTGCAGGTAGTAGGCGATGATCTCGTTGTCACGCCCCTCGCCCTTCGCCAGATTGGCGTACTCGAAGCCGACGTCCTCGATGATCTGGGTGATCTCGAAGCTGCCGTCGGCGTCGACCACCGCCTGATCGTTGTAGCGGCGGGCAGTCGAACCGCGGAACTTGAGCTTGTGGTTCCAGATGACCTCCGCGCCGCTCTGGGGAATCGGGAACGGGAAGCCCAGCTTGTGGCCCGAAATGCCGTCGGTGCCCTCGAGCGTGGCGCGTGTGGCGTTGGCCTTGGTGGCTTCGTAGATTTCTTCCGGGTAGAAGGCGGTGCGGACCGTCGGATAGACGACCATCTCATAGCTGGGATACAGCTCGAAGAGCTTCTTGTAGCCCTCGGTGAGCTTGTCGGCGTGCTCCTTGTAGTTCTCCGCGGTGATGGTGAGCCGCGGCTGCAGGTTGTCGACACCGATCTGCGTGACGAGGTTGTTGAGATCCGGCTCCATCCCGGCGGCCTTGGTGAGGTCGTCGACATCGGTCAGCAGGTTGAGCTCGGCGTTCTCCTCGCCGAAGGCGACGATGCGCTGGCGGATCTCCTCGAGACCGTCCGGCGTCAGGTTGCGCTGCTCCTCGTTGAAGGCATCGGGCCCCACCAGCGGCGGGATGGTGCCTTCGGCGTTGCCGTCGGGGTTGGCACCGACCTTGGTCAGCTCGCTGCCGAGCTTGGCCGCCTCGGCCTCGCTCACCTTTGCGTGCGCCACCGGCATGAGCAGGAAAGCCGCGGCAATGAAGGCCGCGGGACTGGCTCCGAGTCTGTCTCGCATCGAGGATCTCCGTTCGCACAGCCGCTGTGACATCGATGAGCGGCTCGTTTACATGGAAATTGTTACTGGGCGCCGAATTAAACACGAACGCCGGTGATCGCCGCAAGCCGGCCCGTGACATCGGACGGGCCGCATCCCGCACGAACCGGCCGGTGACGTCGCTGGTTGTAGCACAAGATTACTTGACTTAGCATTCGCCGCCACGTGTGGATGTCAACGTCAATACACGCACGGTCACAACATTCCTATGGGGGAGCTCCCGGTGCAGAGTACCAACCGCCTGCCGTCATTTCGCCTCCTGCTGCTCGCCGCTGCCGGACTCTGCCTCACCCCGGCCGCACAGGCGCTGAACTTCGAGCTCGGCGATGCGCGTGTCTCCTTCAACAATCGCGCGCTCCTGGGCGGCGCGGTCCGCATCGAGGACCGCGCCACCGAGACCATCGGCAAGCTCAACGTGACCCCCGACCTGTGCCCGGACGACTGCATCTCGTTCACCGGCGAGCAGGAGCCCAACCAGCGGCTCGTGGACGCGCCGGGCGCCTTCCTCGGCAGCCTCTACGACGACGGCACGCTCCACTACGACCAATGGGACCTGGTCAGCGGTCAGGCGCGCCTGGAGAGCGAGCTCGGCGTGCAGTGGGGCGAGCTCTCGATGAAGGTGTCGAGCATCGCCTTCTACGACGAGATCAACAACAACTTCACGGAGACCAATCCCGACACCGCCTTCCAGCCGGCGCGCGTGCGCCGCGCGGCTCCGGTCATCGACCGCGTCGGCACGGACTTCGATATCCAGGAGGCCTTCGTCTCCTACCCGCTGGAGATCGGTGACTACTACGTGCAGCTCTCGGTGGGCGAACAGCGCGTGCGCTGGGGGGAGTCCACCTTCGTCGCGCTGGGCAGCCTCGACCAGCTCAATCCGCCCAACGAGAACCGCCTGAACTTCCCGGGCTCCGAAATCGCCAGCGTGTTCGAGCCGACCGGTCTCGCGGTCGCGAGCACCGACCTGACGACCAACCTCAGCGTCGAGCTCGTGTATCAATACGACTGGGAACCCGCGCAACCGGCCGCATCGGGCAGCTTCTACTCGGTCAACGACATCGCCGGCGGCGGCGACTACGCCACCGTCAGCCTCGGCCAGTTCTCGGAGGACCCCGAGTTCGTGGGCACCTTCAAGGGACCGATTCCGCGGCTGGTCTCCAGCACGCCGCTGAACGTGCCGGTGGACTCTCAGATCGGCAAGGCCGAGGACGGCGGCCAGTACGGTGCGAAGGTCACCTACTTCGCCGAGAACTTCAATGGCGGCACCGAGCTCAGCTTCTATGCGCTGAACTATCACAGCCGCCTGCCCTATGCGAGCACATTCGCCGCCGATCGATCCTGCCTGCGCGACGCGCCGCTGGGCGGACTCCCCAGCACGGGTGACCTGCCCTTCATCGGCGATCTGCTGGGCGCGCTGGGCAATCTGGTGCCG
Source organism: Algiphilus sp. (assembly GCF_023145115.1). Lineage (NCBI taxonomy): Bacteria > Pseudomonadati > Pseudomonadota > Gammaproteobacteria > Nevskiales > Algiphilaceae > Algiphilus > Algiphilus sp. Next base: position 3,057 of record NZ_JAGLEJ010000046.1, on the reverse strand, counting down.
GGTATCACGCTCGACGATCTGAGCGCGGAGGCCGTGGGCGGCCTGCTGGCGTGCGGCGGTGGCAACGGCAGCAGCGCGCTCGGCCAGACCCTGGCGACGATCATCCCGGGCCAGAGCCGCGAGCCGCTGCCCATCGGCACGCTGCGTCCCTTCCTGGAATACCCGGAGGACATCCACATGTTCGGAACGTCCTTCAACACCCAGGTGGGCGCCTGGTCGCTGGCCGGCGAGTACGTCTTCCACCCGAACCTGCCGCTGCAGGTGTCCCTGGTGGACGTGATCTTCGCGGGCCTGCAGCCCGCCCTGCCCGAGAACGACCTCAACCTGCTCATCGCCCAGGTCCCGAGCGCCCGAAACGCGGTGCCGGACTTCCTGCAGACGCGCTACCGCAACCAGCCGGTGGAAGCCAATCAGCGCATCGCCGGCTACACGCGGGAGAAGGTGCATCAGCTCGACCTGACGGGCATCCGCATCTTCTCGAGCAGCAACTGGATCGGCGCCGATCAGATCATCCTGCTGACCGAGCTCGGCATGACCTACGTGCAGGACATGGCCGGGCTCGACGAGCTGCAGTACGAAGGCGGCGGCCCGAACTGCACGCACTTCAGCCCCGGCGCCGACGGCACCGGCGCGGACGGCGTGCCCGACTCCCGGCGCCTGAACCCAACGCAGTCCACCGACTGCTTCGCCGACGACTTTTCGACCGGCTACCGCATCTTCATCCGGCCGCAGTACAACAATGCCCTGTTCGGATGGACCTACACGCCGATCCTGGGCTTCTTCCACGACGTGTACGGTGTCTCGCCATCGCCGCTGCAGAACTTCGTCGAGGATCAGATCGAGGTACTGGTGGGCACGGATATCGAGTTCTTCCAGGGCTTCCAGGCCCAGGTCCTCTACCAGGGACAGTTCGGCAGTGGCGACCGCGTCAGCCTGGTGCAGGACCGCGACAACATCTCGTTCTCGATCGAGTACAACTTCTGAGCCGGGCGATCAGCGCTCCCTGCGCCCGTCGCCCGGGCTCAGCACATAGGTGGGCACGGGGTCGCTGAGTCCCTTCACGTAGCGACGCAACGGCTTGCTGCGCGGCGTTTCCCCGGCCAGCTGCAGCGTGTCGGCATCGACCCGGATCTCGCCGTCGCGTGCGCGATCGCAGAGCCGTGCCGCGAGGTTGACGGCGGGGCCGACGGCAACGTACTCGAACCGTGCGCGGTGCCCGACGATGCCCACCGCCACCTCGCCGGTGGCCACGCCCACACCCAGCCCCAGGCGATTGTGGTACCGCTTGACCACGGGCCTGGTGTGGGTCTGCAGACGACGGGCGAGCTGCAGCGCCCGGCTGGCGTGGTCCTCCATCGCCACCGGCGCGCCCAGCACGATCAGCGCGCCGTCGCCGGCGAGATCCTTGATGGTGCCACCGTGACGGGCGGACGCCATCCCGACCGCGGCGTAGAAGTCGCGCAGCAGGCGGAGCACGGTCTCCGGCGGAACGCCGTGCGCATAGGCTGTGAAGCCGCGGATGTCGACGCACACCACGGACACGCGCACGCGATGCCTGCGCATGGCCTGACGCAGCCCGCGCGTGCGCACCAGCTCCGCCACCTGGGGAGCCATGAAGCGGGACATGAACTGGTTGCGAGCGCCCTGGACCATGAAGTAGCGCAGCGCACCGAACAGGAACACGACCTCCGCCAGCGCGACCACCACCGGCGCCCAGTCCAGCGGCACGACATACGCCAGCCCCAGCAGTGGCAGGACGATGAGCAGTGAGATGACGCGCCCCGCCTCGGCCTTGTCGGGTCGCTGACGCAGCATCTGGAGGCTGGCCCAGATGATGAGCGCGACCGCGGTCGTGGGCAGCGTCGCGAACAGCCAGAACCACGGCGACAGCAGCCATTCGCCCTCGAATGCGCCGAGCAGGTGCTGGATGCGCCGCGCCGGAAAGACCGCGGCGAGCAGACCGTAGAGGCCGATCGCCAACTCGGCGTAGCGCGAGGGCCCCAGTCGCGGTGGCACCACTTCGGAGCGCTCGCTGGCCGTGCGGCTGACCCGGATGCCCCATTCAACGCCGCATATGAAGGCCAGCGCCTCCACGAAGCCCGCCAGTCGCGCCCACCACGGGAGCGCGTCCACCGGAAGGACGATCAGGTGCGCATTGAGGGCGATCGAGCCACCCGCCGCCATCAGCGCGGATGCCATCCACCGGCTGGACGGAGTGGCCCAGTCGGAGACCAGGAAGGCCAGCCCGATGCCCGCCGCGATGATCGCGGCGACGAAGAGTCCGCTGTTGGCCGCGGCGAGACTGGCGACGAGCTGATCCACCCCGACCTAGAACTGCGTCATGCGGTCCGCCTGGAGGATCTCGATCCAGTAGCCGTCCGGATCGCGGATGAAGGCGATATGCCGCATCCTGCCGTCCTCCGGACGCTTCACGAAGGGCACGCCCTCGGCGTCGAAGGCCGCCACCGCCCGCTCGAGGTCCGGCACCGACATGCAGATGTGGCCGAAGCCCTGCGGCTCGCGGTTGCCGTCGTGATAGGCGAAACCGGCGTCGTTCTCGGTGCCCCAGTTGTGCGTGAGCTCGAGAACGCCGCGCTGACGGAACAGCCAGTCGGCGCGCTCCGGCCCCTCGGGCGGCGCCGCCTCGGCGACGGGACCATCGACCAGGAAGAACAGCGTGAACCGCCCCTCCTCGAAATCCAGCCGGTGCATCAGCTTCATGCCCATGACGCGCTCGTAGAAATCCAGCGAGACGTCGGGATCCTTCACGCGCAGCATGGTGTGGTTGAACACGTAACGTTCCGCTGACATCGCCTCTCCCGTTGGCCGGCACTGGAATTCGGTGGAGAGTATGCCTCGGCACCCCCTCCGTCTGCGCGATTGTCGGCGCCTCCGGGATCAGCGTCACACCGCTGGCGACGGATACAATGACGCATGCGGCATGCCGCTGGACCATGGCGTGCCGGGCTGGCTCGGTGAAGCCCGTGGCGGTTTCCGGAGCGGTGGCAGAGTGGGCGACCGGCGACCGACGCGCCAGCGGCAAGTCGCAGCGCCGCG
>NZ_JAGLEJ010000045.1 GCF_023145115.1 Algiphilus sp. | reverse complement strand
TACACCACGGCTAGGGACACGACCGCAAAAACCCACCCCACCTGTATGGGGCTGTGACCCAGCGCGCCATCGGAACCGTCGAAGCCGCCGCACCAGCGCGGCGGCGCGCGCACGCCATGATGACAACAGCCGATCCATGCCGCGGCGGCCTACCCTCTGAATGGTCTGCTGCCATTGATCAACTCGCAGCAGGGAGCCTACAGAGGCTCGACGAATCCGGCGCCCCTACAGGGCAGAGGCTGTTTGTCCTTGCCGCAGGAAACGTGCAGATCAAGGACTGGCAGGATTACCCCGATAGCAACCTATTGTCGCCAGTCGAAGACCCTTCTCAGGCTTGGAATGCTCTGGCTGTGGGCGCCTTTACCGAACTGACCGAAATTGATAGAGGCAAATGGCCGTCACTGTCTCCGATCGCCATGCGTGGCGGCCTATCGCCCGCCTCTTCGACTTCGGTGCTTTGGAGCGGAAGTAGATGGCCCTTCAAGCCTGATGTAGTGGCGGAAGGGGGCAACGGCAGCACAGACTCCAAGGGGCCTGTGGATGGCCCGGAGAGCTTACGCTTGCTCACAACCGCACATGACATGACCAAGGCGCTGCTCACGGAAGCGGGGGACACCAGCGCTGCCGCTGCCCAAGTTGCCCGACTCGCCAGCCATATCTCGGCAAGGTATCCAGACTACCAGCCTGAAACAATTCGCGCATTGATTATTCATGGCGCCAAATACACCGATGCAATGCGTGCAGGAATGACGCTGAACCCCGGAAGAAACCAGAAAGAAAATTTGGTGCGTCGATTCGGCTTTGGGGCAATCGACTTTGAAAGCTCACTGAATTCATCTTCGCGAAGGCCTGTCATGGTTGTTGAAGACACCTTGCACCCCTATAAGCGAGAAGGCTCCTCTTGCAAGCTCAACGAACACAACCTGCACACGCTACCTTGGCCCGCAGAGCAACTAGCGGCATACGGCAGCGCTGACGTCGAAATGCGAGTGACTCTTTCCTATTTTGTTTTCCCTAACCCAAGTCGTCGAGGCTGGCAGAGCAAGTTCAGATATCCATCGCATGGCCTTCGCTTCGCCGTGAAAGGAGCCACTGAGACGCCAGAAATATTCGCCCAAAGAATCAATAAAATCGAGCGAGAAAAGGCCGAGGACGAAGAGAGCGCATCAGCCAGGAATGATCCAGATCGGGGTGGTTGGCTCCTCGGGCAACACCTCCGTTCTCGCGGCTCCGTTCAGTCGGACACCTGGTCTGGATCAGCAGCTGCTTTAGCCGAAAAATCTGATATAGCAATATTCCCCGTTGGCGGATGGTGGAAAGAGTGGACCAACAGTGAAGGCCAGGATGCGGCCGTTCGCTACTCGCTTATAGTCAGCCTCAGAATCGCGGAGACACTAGACGTCGACCTGTACTCCCCTATACAAAATGAACTAGGCGTACCGATTACCGTCGAAGGGCAATTATAAGCACCGGAGAGCATAACTGCCATGTTCTTCAGAGACAGCCCTAGCTGATCTCGCCGCCTACCGCGTCCAGCTTTGGCACGAGGTCTTCCGCCCGTAAATGGGTATAGCGCTTGAGCATTTGCATACTCCGGTGCCCACTTATCGCGGAGACTTCTTGATCGCTTAACCCTGCCTCCACCATTCGGCTTACCGCCTCGTGTCGTAGGTCATGAAATCTAAGGTCTGCGAAACCGAGCCGACTCTTCATATCGACCCAGGTCTTCTTGAACTGGTAAGGGCGCCGCTCGCCGTCCTGTCCTGGCTCACCAAAGAAAATCAACGAACACCCCTTTGGACGGATAGGATGGTCGAGCGCTTCTTGCAGAACCTGCGCCGCGCGTCGCGAAAGCGGCACGGTTCGCGCAGAGCCGTTCTTCGTCACATCCAAGCGCACAACCCGGCGATTGATATCCACCTGGTCGGTTCGCAGCGACGAGATCTCGGAGCTGCGCATGCCCGTCTCTAGGGCAAGCACAACAATCCAGCGCAACATCGGATTGGAGTGCTTCGCGAGCGCGCTCATCAGTTGGCGCTCTTCATCTGGCCGAAGGCGGCGGTTCCGACCATCGCCCGGCGCTGGGCGTCGGATGGACTGGACCGGGTTGGCGGTCAAGCCAATGCCCCATTCTTTGAGCGCCACTGTGAACACGTGCCCCAACAGCGCGAGTTCCCGCCTGACGGTTCCGGGGCTAACCAGCTTCGTCACCGGCGACCGCTGGCGGTATCGAGGTTTCACTTTCGATGCCAAGCGTTGGTCGCGATAGCTGGCGACCAGCGCGGGGGTAATCGCTTGCAATGAATACGCACCGAAGAACTCGATGAGCGTGTCGGCCTTCTGATGATCCGACTTCTGCGTGCTCGGACGCTTCGTCGGCGTGACCTCGGCCAAGTACTGTCGCATCGCCTGAGTGAACAGGGTGCGCTCAGAACTGGTGCGCTGGACATAAACGCCGCGCACCATCTCGTCCTCCACCCGGCGGGACCAGTCTTCCGCGTCGCGCTTGGTGCGGAAGGACTTTGTCGTCGTTGGCCAACCGCGCCGGCGGATGACGGCCTTCCAAGTACCCGCGGAGGTCCTTACGAGGGTGGCCACATGGTGTTCCGCTTGCCAGGAGTGTACCAGAATTGTACCTCTGGACCATCGCACCGTACAGGCTCCCCACTTAAGACATTGATTTCATTGGTGCCGGCGGAGAGAATCGAACTCCCGACCTTCGCATTACAAGTGCGCTGCTCTACCTGCTGAGCTACGCCGGCATGGGGCGCTGATAGTACCGTCGCGCAAGCTTGGCCGCTGTCACTAAGCTCGATTTCCTATCTCGCTAAGTGACCCTGGGTAGACCGTCCTGGTCTACCCGCCGAAGCACATGGCTTCGGCCCTGCTGAGCTACGCCGGCGTGGGGCGCTGATAGTACCGTCGCGCAAGCTTGGCCGCAGTCACTAAGCTCGATTTCCTATCTCGCTAAGTGACCCTGGGTAGACCTTTCGCGCTGCGCTTCCTGCTTCGCGCGAAAGTCCTGGGTGTACTTCCTGTACGCCCGCTGGTTGCCACGCAACCAGCCCTGGTCTACCCGCCGAAGCGCATGGCTTCGGCCCTGCTGAGCTACGCCGGCTTGGGGCGCTGATTGTAGCGAAGCAACCTAGGCTGTCTCCGGACGGAGGTGCTCGCGCAGGAAGGCCAGCGTGCGGTCGAGCGCGACCCGGGTCGGTTCGCCTTCGGCGTCGATTAGGTGGTTGGTCAGCACGCTGTGGGGCGGCCAGGGGCCATCGGGGTTGGCGGTGGCGTCGTCGAGCTCGATGGCTTCGAAGGCGTCACCGAATTCGCGCTTGAGATGCGTGAACCGGGCGGCGGGGCACATGGGGTCGCCCTTGAAGCGCAGACCGAGAATGGCGGCGCCTTCCTCGTCGATCTTGCGGTGGGCTTCGGCGATGGCGGCGTCGGAGGCGTGCAGGCCGCTGCCGCGCGCGACCGGCAGAGAGGGCTGCGAGAGCACCGGGGCGATGACCGGAGCGTCGAGCATCATGCCGAGGGCGAAGTTGCCGGTGATGCACATGCCGACCGCGCCCACGCCCGGACCGCCGTGGCGCTCGTGCACGTCGCGCGCGAGGGCGCGCAGCCAGTCGACCGCCGGGCTGGATTCGCGCGCGGCGAGCAGGTGGAAGGTGCGGCCGACGCACAGGCGCGCGATGGTGCGTAGCGCATAGGGCATGGTCATCGGCCGCATGGGCTCGCCGAACAGTTCGGGCACGTAGACGCTGAAGCCGGCATCGACCACGCGCAGTGCGAACGCGCGCACCTGCGGGGTGATGCCGGGGACTTCGGGGATGACGATGACGGCCGGGCCGTCCCCCGCGCGGTGCACGGGGTAGGCCTGGTCTTCCGCCTCGAAGCGTTCTTCGGTGAAGCCGGGAACGGTTTCGGCCGCCATCTCAAGCCGCCCTGGTCGCCTCGACCATGTCGCGGACATGGACGTCCATCTGCGGGAACGGGATCTCGATGCCCTCGTCGTCGAAGCGCAGCTTGATGCGCTCGATCAGGTCGCAGCGGACCGCCCACCATTCGGCGGTCGAGCAGAAGCCGCGCACGGCGAAGTCGACGGAGTTGTCGCCCAGGTTGGTGACCACGACGGTGGGTGCGGGGTCTTCGAGCAGGCGCGATTCCTCGGCCAGGATGTCGACCAGCAGCTGCTTGGCGCGCCGCAGGTCCGCCGAGTAGGCGATGCTGGCGAGGATGTCGACGCGGCGCGTGGGGCGCACGCTGTAGTTGGTGATGATGTTGCCCCAGACCTGCGCGTTGGGGATGGTGAGCTCCTGGTTGTCCAGCGACTTGAGCACGGTGGCGACGATCTTGATGTCCTCGACCGTGCCCATGGTGCCGGCCACCTGGACGAAGTCGCCGGTCCGGAAGGGACGGAACATGATGATCATGACGCCGGCGGCGAAGCTGGCGAGCTGCCCCTGCAGAGCCAGGCCGATGGCCAGCGCCGCGCCGCCGAGCACGGCTGCGGCCGAGGTGGTGTCGACGCCGAGCCGCCCCACCGCGGAGATGAGGATCACCGCCAGCACGATGCCGTAGGCCACGTTGCCGAGGAAGCCGACCAGGGTCGGGTCGGCATTGCGCTTGAGCGCGGTGGCCTTGATCAGATCGATGACCTTGCGCGCCACCCATTTGCCGATGAAGAAGATCAGCAGTGCGGCGACGACGTTGAAGACCAGCGGCAGCGCTGCCTCGGTCAGCGCCACCGGATCGGTGAGTTTCTCCAGGGTCAGCGACATGGTTCTCTCCTTATGGGGTTGTGGACGGGCGCTGGACGGCGCAGCTCTTGCTTCAGTGTAGACGCTCGAACGGGTGGCATCCCGGCAACTTCGGCCGCGCGCGCACGGCGGCGCGCGGCATTCTCCGGCTTAGGCACACTAGCGACATGGAATCAGCGGCCTTCCCGCTGCGGCGCGATATCCCGGCGCTGCAGTCGGACACGGAATTCGATGTGCTCGTCATCGGCGGCGGCATCTACGGCGCCTGGGCGGCGTATGACGCGGCCAGTCGCGGACTGCGCACGGCGCTGGTCGAGGCCGAGGACTGGGGCGCGGGCACCTCTTCGGCGTCGTCCAAGCTCATTCACGGCGGCCTGCGCTATCTGGAGAACTTCGAGTTCGGGCTGGTGCGCCATGCGCTGACCGAGCGCCGCGTGCTGGCACGGCTGGCACCGCATATGGTGCGGCCGATCAACTTCGTGCTGCCGGTGTGGCGGGGCGCGCGCGTCGGCATGGGCCGTCTGCGCGCCGGCCTGGTGCTCTACGACACCCTCGCCTGGGGCCGGCAGCCAGTGCAGCGCCATAAGCGCTTCAATCGCGACCGCCTGCTGCATCGCTACCCCTTCCTCGCCGAGAACGGGCTGCGCGGCGGCTTCCGCTACGGCGACTGCCAGGAGGACGACGCCCGCCTGGTGGCGCTGGTGGTCGCGGCGGCGCAGGCAGCCGGTGCGGTGTGCGCCAACCATGTGCGCGCCGAGTCGCTGCGCGCGCACAACGGCGCGGTGACCGGCGCGGCGCTGCAGGACACTCGCTCCGGCCATCGCTGGCAGCTGCGCGCCCGCCATACCGTTGCCACCGTGGGGCCCTGGGTGCGCGACATCGTGGCGGATCACGCGCCACCGGTGCAGTTCGTGAAGGGCACCCATCTGGTGCTGCCCGGCATCCCGGACTGCCACAGCGCCTTTCTGCTGAACGCCCCGCAGGACGGGCGCGTGTTCTTCGTCATTCCCTACTACCACCGCACCCTGGTGGGCACGACCGAGGTCTCGGTCGAGCGGCCGTCCGACGCCGTGCCCGGCGACGAGGAATGCCGCTACCTGCTGGCGGCGGCCCACGCCTGGATGCCCGGCCTGCCCTGGCGCGAGGAGGACATCATCCAGCGCTTCGCCGGCATCCGCACCCTGCAGGCACAGGACACCGGCAGCCTGTCGCGCGTGACGCGCGAGTTCGAGATCGCGCATCCGCAGCCGGGCCTGACCGTGCCCATCGGCGGCAAGTACACGACCGCCCGGCTGGATGCCGGAGAGGTCATCGACGGCGTGGCCGCCGCGCTCGGCTGCCGCGCGCCGTCGCGTACCGATGCGCAACCGCTGCCGGGTGCGCCGCCCTCGGACGAGCGCCTCGGCGAGTGGCTCGACGACGCCCAGCAGCGCCTGCGCGCGGCCGGCCTGGACGAGGGCGCCGCGCTGCAGGCGGCGCTGCGGCACGGCACGCGGGTGGACCGCCTGTGCGAGCTGCTCGGCGACGACACCTCGCTGGCCGCCCGGATCGATCCCGAGAGCCCCTTCGCGCGTGTCGAGGCCGCCGTGGCCGTGCAGGACGAAATGGCGGTCACCGCGCAGGACGTGCTGCGCCGGCGCCTGCCGCTGGCACTGCTGGCGCGCGACCCGGAGGCCGCGGCGGCGAACATCGCGTCGCTACTGCCGCCCGCCTGAGCAGCGGCTCAGGTGAGGATCTCCTCGCCGCCCTCCTCCTCGCTGCCCGGGAGCGGCTCGCGCTCGCCGACGAAGCGCGGCTCGGTGCGCAGCACGAACAGATCGAGGATGGCCTTCACGCGCGCGAACACCTCGCGCACCGGGTGCCGGTTCTGCGTGCCGTCGGCGATGTACGCCACCGCCGGCACGTTCATCTTGCGCGCCAGGAAGACCGCGCGATAGGTGTGGTACTTCTGCGTCACCAGCGTGAAGCGCTCCAGCCCGAAGACGCGCTTGGCGCGCGCCACCGAGTCGAAGGTGCGGAAGCCCGCGAAGTCCATGGTCAGCGCATCCTGCGGCACGCCGGCCTTGACCAGCTCCTGCCACATACGGCGCGGCTCGTTGTAGGTGGCATCCGGGTTGGCTCCGGACACGATGATGTGCCGGATCTTGCCGGCCTCGTAGAGCTTCACCGCCGCCTCGATGCGCCCGTGAAAGTCACGGCTGCGCCCGCCCCCGCGGGTGTAGGGGCTCGTCCCCAGCACGATGCCTACGCGATTCTCGGGCAGCAGCCCGGTGTTGTCGTAGATGTAGGAGTCGGTGCTGTTGATGACCCAGCGATTGCCCAGCAGCACGATGAGCGCGAAGGCGAAGAAGCCCATCGGCAACCATCGTTTGAGCAGACGTTTGGCACGCAGGGTCACGGCGGCGGTTCGGCTCGGTCGGGGATCAGGCGAAGAGGCGGATCAGCATGATGATGAAGAGCACCACCTGTGCGCCGAAGAGCCCCGCACGCACCAGCACCAGCGGCTGGTTCACGCCGATCAGGTGCACCACCGACTGCCCGACGCGGGCGTAGAGCACCCAGGGCGCCAGCGCGTCGATCGCCGCGCCCTGCCCGGAAACGACACCGGCCAGGACGATGGCCGCGAACACCGGCAGGTTCTCCAGCGTGTTGAGGTGGGCGTGGCTGGCGCGCTCGATGATCGGGGGGTCCTGGATGGCCTTGCCGCGCGTCCAGGAATAGGCCGGAGTGCCTTTGGCGAGCACGAGGAACACGCGGTAGCTGATGATCAGACCGATGAGCACGAGGGCCCACGCGGCGAACAGCGCGACAGCGGTCAGTGAAGGCGTCATGTCGGAAGTCTCCCTTTGGTGTTGTGGCGCGGATGAACCCGCGTCGGCATCTTACTTGCTGCTGAGGCGGCGCATGGCGCTATCGAGCCCCTGGAGCGTCATCGGGAACATGCGGTCGGCGCCGATCACCTCGCGGGTGATGTTCACCGAATGCGAGTACTCCCAGTGCGACTCCGGCTCCGGATTGAGCCATACGAGGTGGTCGTAGGTTTCCATCAGGCGCTGCATCCAGACCGCGCCGGCTTCCTCGTTCCAGTGCTCGACGCTGCCGCCCGGATGCGTGATCTCGTACGGCCCCATCATGGCGTCGCCGACGAAGATGACCTTGTAGTCGGGCGGGAAGCGGTGCAGCACATCGTAGGTGGACATGCGCTCGTCGTGCCGACGCCGGTTGTCCTTCCACACCGACTCGTACAGGAAGTTGTGGAAGTAGAAGTACTCGAGATGCTTGAACTCGGTGCGGGCCGCGGAGAAGAGCTCCTCGCAGACGCGCACGTGCGGATCCATGGAGCCGCCGACATCGAGGAACAGCAGGACCTTGGCCGCGTTGTGCCGTTCCGGGACCATCTTGAGGTCGAGGTAGCCGGCGTTGCGCGCGGTGCTGCGGATGGTGTCGTCGATGTCGAGCTGATCGGCCGCGCCCTCGCGCGCGAAGCGGCGCAGACGGCGCAGCGCCACCTTGATGTTGCGCGTGCCCAGCTCGACGCTGCTGTCGAGATTCGCGAAGTCGCGCTTCTCCCAGACCTTGGCGGCGCGCTTCTGGCCGCCCTCGCCACCGATGCGCACGCCCTCGGGGTTGTAGCCGCCGTGCCCGAAGGGCGAGGTGCCGCCGGTGCCGATCCACTTGTTGCCGCCCTCGTGCCGCTCGGTCTGCTCCTCGAGGCGCTCCTTGAGCGTCTCCAGCAGCTTGTCGAGGCCGCCCAGGGCCTGCGCCTTGGCCATGTCCTCCGGCGTCAGGTGCTTCTCGGCCATGGCGCGCAGCCACTCGTCCGGGATGTCCCCGAAGAGCTCGGCACCGCTGGCCTGCACGCCCTCGAAGTAGGCCGCGAAGGCGCGGTCGAATCGGTCGAACTGCGACTCGTCCTTGACCAGTGCGGCGCGCGACAGGTGATAGAAGTCGTCGACGTTGAACACCACCAAGCGCTTCGACATCGCCTCGAGCAGCATCAGGAACTCGGAGAGCGACGGCTTGAGCCCGGCGTCACGCAGCGCGAAGAAGAAGCTGAAAAGCATGATGCACGCGATCGCTGTAGGAGCACGAGTGTATCGGCTCGGCCGCACCGCCCGCACCCGGAGCAGCCGACGTTCCACCACTCCGACCGCCGCTCCCGCATCGCGGGTTCCCGACGGCGCCCGGCGCGCACCCCGTCGCCGCCCGGCCGGACCGCCTCACGCGCCGTGGACGACCGTTCTCCAACAAGTCGATTTCCCGCTTTTACCGTGCTCCCTCGGAAACGTGCAGGGCCGGCGTCGATGCACGGTTGCCGAATATAGTTATATATTTCATTGTGTTGCGATATCGATGTGAACAGTCGTTGACACGCTGACCGGCGCGCATGTAGTGTGCACATATGTTCACGTACATGTGTTCGCCATGACCACTGCAAACGCGCTCACCCAATCGTTCCGCTCCGGCATCCAGCGCGCGCTGCGCTCGGAGCTGGTGGCATCGCTGACGACGCCGCACGGCGTCGACCGCTACCTGGAGACCCTCAACCCCGCCTGGGCGGTGCATGCGACCCGCGCCCGCGTCACGGCGGTGCGCCGGCAGACCGACGACACCGTCACGCTGACGCTGCGGCCGAACGACAACTGGGCGGGTTTCCGCCCGGGCCAGTACGTGCGCCTGAGCATCGACATCGCCGGACGCCGCTGCACGCGGTGCTTCTCGCCGGCCAACTCGGCGCACGCCGCCGACGGCGAGATCGAGATCACCGCCCGCGTCAACGACACCGGCACCCTGACCCGCCATCTGCGCGATCACGCCCGCGTGGGCATGGTGGTGACGCTGTCGGCGGCCGAGGGCACGTTCGCGCTGCCCGGGTCGCGGCCCGACCGCATCCTGCTGATCAGCGGCGGCAGCGGCATCACGCCGGTGATGGCCATGCTGCGCACGCTCTGCGACGAGGGCCATCGCGGCCGCATCACCTTCCTGCACTACGCGCGCAGCCCCGGGATGCAGCTCTACCGCGACGAGCTCGCCGCCATCGCGGCGGCGCACCCCAACGTCGAGCTGCTGCTCGCCTACACCGACGACGACAGCGGCGCGCTGCAGGGTCGCTTCGATCGCCGCCAGCTGGCACGTGCGGTGCCGGACTACCGTAAGGCGACCACCTTCGTGTGCGGCCCGGCCGGCCTCATGGAGCACGTCGAGGCCACGTGGGAAGCCGAGGGCATCGCCGACCGCCTGAACGCCGAGCGCTTCACCGCTGCCCCGATGCCGCGCGACGACAGCGCCGAGGGCGAGGTCCGGTTCTCGCACAGCGAGCGCGTCGCGACCAACGACGGCGGCACCCTGCTGGACCAGGCCGAGGCCGCCGGCCTGCGCCCCGAGGCCGGCTGCCGCATGGGCATCTGCCACAGCTGCACCTGCCGCAAGACATCCGGCCGCGTGCGCGACACGCGCAGCGGCGCCATCAGCGATGCCGGCGAGGAAGAGATCCAGATCTGCGTGAGCGTGCCGGTGGGCACCGTCGCACTGGACCTCTGACCCCCACGCGCACCGCCTACCAACCCATTCTCCCGGAGGTCACGCCATGACCCATACCCGCAAGCTCACCGAGCAGGACTACGCCACCATCGGTGCCGAGTTCGACGCCATCCGCAACCGCGTGCTGGCCGACCTGGGCAGCCGCGATGCCGACTACATCCGCGGCCTCATCAAGCGCCAGCGGCAGCTGGAGATCACCGGCCGCGGGCTGATGATGCTGCCCGTCACCTGGCTGCCCGGCGTCGCCGCGCTGTCGGTGTCGAAGATCCTCGACAACATGGAGATCGGCCACAACGTCATGCACGGCCAGTACGACTGGATGGGCGACCCCGCCGTGCATTCGAAGCACTTCGACTGGGACACGGCCGACACCGCCGAGAACTGGAAGCACACGCACAACTACGAGCACCACACCTTCACCAACGTGCTCGGCAAGGATCACGACATCGGCTACGGCCTGCTGCGCATGTCGGAGGACCAGCCCTGGGAGCCGCGCTTCCTGTTCAACGCGCCGCTGGCGGTGATCCTGCACCTCTTCTTCCAGCACTTCGTGGCCGTCCAGAACCTCAAGCTGGAGGACTATCTGGTCTACGGCACCAAGTCCCGCAAGCAGCTCGCGAAGGAGTTCAAGCCGGTCTGGAAGAAGATGCGCAAGCAGCTGGCCAAGGACTACGCGCTGTTCCCGGCGCTGGGCGGACCGTTCGCGCCTCTGGTCCTCCTGGGCAACGTGGCGGCCAACGCCACGCGCAACGTCTGGGCCTGCGCGGTGATCTTCAACGGGCACTTCCCGGAAGAGGTCGAGCAGTTCGACCCGTCGGTGATCGACAACGAGACCCGCGGCCACTGGTATGTCCGCCAGCTGCTGGGGTCCGCGAACTTCGAGGGCGGGCGCCTCATGCACATCATGAGCGGCAACCTGAGCTTCCAGATCGAGCATCACCTGTTCCCGGACCTGCCGGCGCACCGCTACGCGGAGATCGCGCCCGAAGTGCGCGCCATCTGCGAGCGGCACGGCCTGCCCTACAACACCGGGCCGTTCGTCAGGCAGGTGGCCTCCACCTGGAAGCGCATCCTGCGGCTCTCGCTGCCCGGCGGGCGCGGCAAGCGCACCGCCGACCACGCGACGCCGCCGGTGCACGCCCCGGCACCGCTGGCCGACGCGGCATAGACGGGGACCGGCACACCCCCGATGCAGCGCCTTCCGCGCTAGCATCGGGGCCCCTTCCCGCCGGTCCGCGCCATGCCGGAGACCGCTCGCGCCGAAGCCGGCGCGCCCGATCACACCGCCGCCCAGCAGGCGCTGGCCGGCGCCGATGCCGTCATGGAGCGACTGGTCGCGCGCTACGGTGACTGCACGCTGTGGCACACCGAGCGCGCCGCCTTCCCGACGCTGTGCAGCGCCATCATCGGCCAGCAGATCTCGACCAGGGCGGCGGCGACCGTGGAAGGACGTCTGCGCGAGCGCCTCGGCGGCGTCATCGATGCCGAGCGCATCCTGGCGGCCGATGACGACACCCTGCGCGGCGCCGGTCTGAGCGCCGCCAAGGCGCGCTACCTGCGCGCACTGGCCGTCGAACGCGAACGCATCGAGCCGGACCGGCTGCATCCGCTCGACGACCGTGCGGTCATCGCCGATCTCACCGCCATCCCGGGCATCGGCCCGTGGACCGCCGAGATGTTCCTGATCTTCGTGCTGCAGCGCCCGGATGTCTTCTCGATGGGCGACGTCGGGCTGCGCAACAGCATCAACCGGCTCTATGCCGATGGCGTCAGGCTGGACGCCCGCGCCACGCGCGCGATCACCGATGCCTGGACACCCTGGCGCTCGATCGCGAGCTGGTATCTGTGGCGCGTCGCCGACGGCGACGACGGCGTCTGGCAGTAGCCCCCTTTTGCGGGACGCAACCCGCGCGGCATCTCAGGTTAAGCTACGGCAACTTCAACACATGGCCACCGCGTAGCCGCCGCGAGGAGGGGGCATGCTGCGTATCGAGGATCTGGACGAGGCTGGCCGCACGCTCAAGCGGCGCCTGCGGTTCCCGCCGGCCATCGAGGCCATGTTCCGCGACGCCCAGGAAGCGCGCCATCGGGTCCCGCGCATCCTGTTCTTCTCGGTGATAGCGGTCGCGTTCGCGCTCGCTCCGCTGTACAACGATCTCGTGCTTCGGGTGTCGCCCGAGGCAAGGCCCCTGGTGCTCGCCATCGAGCTCGTCTGGGGGCTCCCGGCGATGGCGCTGTCGGCTCTGGCCTCCTGGCGCGACTGGCCCGACCCCATCACGCAGCCCGTGCAGACCTACGGCGTACTCAGCCTGTGGGGCGTCGTGCTGAGCCTGCAGGCGCTGGGCTATGCCGGCCAGGTCGCCTATCCGACCCATCTCGTCGCGCTGGCGGTGATCGCCGTCGCCACGTTCGGCGGTTACCGGACGCGCCGCTTCGTCCTGGGCGCCACCACGGTGCTGGCACTGGACCTGCTCATGCTGATCGGTTTCGGCGCCGCCGAGCAGACCATCGCGCACCGCACCTACGAAATGGTCTTCGTGTGGCTGATCGCGATCGGCGGCGCGGTCACCACCGACATGCTGACGCGCGCGCTGTGGCTGCGGCACTGCGAAGCGTGGGTGCTGTCGCGCACCGACCAGCTCACCGGCCTGCTCAACCGCGGCACGTTCTTCGCCGAGCTGGACCGGCTGCTTGCCCAGGCCCGGCGCGATGGAACGGCGATCGGCATCGCGCTCATCGACCTGGATCACTTCAAGCACATCAACGACCGCTTCGGCCATCTCGCCGGTGACGACATCATCCGCGCATCGGGACGGATGATCGCCGAGCGACTGGCGCGGCGTCCGCTGGATCTGCGGGCGCGCTACGGCGGGGAGGAGTTCGCGGTCGCGTGGTACGACATCGACTCCCGGCACTTCGGTGAACTGCTGGACCAGGTCCGGACCACTCTCGGCACCATCGCGCATCACGGCGAGGATGGCGACACCCATCGCGTCACGGCCAGTATCGGCGGCGTGTGCGTGGTGCCGCAGCCGTCCACGCGGACACTCGCGCTTATCGAGCAGGCCGACGCACTGCTCTACCGCGCCAAGGATGCCGGTCGCGATCGCGTGGCATGGCGGGATCTCGGCGAACCACGAACTCTGGCGGCCGGCGCATGACGGCGGGATCCGGACGCGGGTGCCGGGCGATCGCACCGTCGTCGCGACCGGGACGGCGCCACTCGACGCGACGGACGCCGAGGCACCGGCAGGTCCGCGTCAGTCGCCGACCCGGTCACTGTGGCCGAGCGCCCGGTCCGGCGCCACCACGTCGCGCACCGCGCGCTTGAGCTCGGTGATGTCGGGGAAGCGCCCGGCATCGGCGCGCGACCATACCCGCCTGCCGTCGGCGTGGACCTCGAAGACACCGCCGCTGGACGGACGCAGTGCCACCTCGTCGAGCTCGGCCTCGAAGGTGGTCAGCAGCTCCTGCGCCATCCAGGCCGCGCGCAGCAGCCAGCGGCACCGGGTGCAGTAGCGGATCTCGACGCGGTGTCCTGCGGCCATGTGCCGGCGGCGATCAGGTGCCCTGCATGGCCGCTTCGGCGCGACGCTGCATCTCGTCCGGCGCGACATCCTCGATGTGCGTGGCGACGTGCCAGTGATGGCCGAAGGGATCCTCGAAGGCGCCGACGCGGTCGCCATAGAACTGGTCGGCGACCTCGCGCAGGGCCCTGGCGCCGGCATCGAGCGCGCGCCGGAAGGTTGCGTCCACGTCCTCGACGTAGACGCTCAGGGTAACCGGCGTGCCGCCGACCGTCTTCGGCCCGTGCGCCCCCATGTCGGGCCATTCGTCGGCGAGCATCACCACCGAGTCGCCGATCTGCAGCTCGGCGTGCATCAGCCTGCCGCCGGGACCCGGCATGCGCATGCGCTCGGTGGCACCGAGCACCGCGCAGTAGAAGTCGATCGCCGCGCCCGCACCGTCGACCACCAGGTACGGCGAGACGCGGGGGTAATCGTCGGGGATGGGCTTGACCTGCGCCATGCGCTGCCTCCTGATGCGGTGCGATCTCGACACGCTACGCCCGGCGGATGATCGCCGCGTGACGGGCCCGTGGCAATGCTCAGTTCGATTCGCGGGTCACGTCGCGCACCGCGCGCGCGATCTCGGGTCCCTTGTACTCCTCGACGAAATGACCGATGTCCGGGTACACCGTGGTGCGCGACGCCATCTGCGGCAGCGCGTCGTGCCATTGCCGCATCACCGAATCCTTGGCGCACGGGTCCCACGCGCCGAAGATGCCGACCGCGGGAATGCCGGCGCCCCCCGGCCCCCACGCCGCCGGCACCGTCTGCTGCATGCGCCGGTAGAACGCGTGGTTGTCCTGCCGACCATGACGGGCATCGTCATAGGTGTAACCGTGCCCCCAGTAGGGGGTCTGCAGCACGTTGCGCTTCGAGCTGCGCGCGTTGGCGCGGCTGCGCAGCGATTCGGAGAACACCCGCGTGTCGGGGTCCGCGGCCGGAATGCCCAGCGCAAAGCGCGCCTGGTACGCCAGCATGCGCCCGTAGAGCCCCGCCAGCGACCCCGGGTTGCCGTTCGCGAGCACGCAGCCCGCAATACCGCCCCAAGCGCGGTCCGGCACGACATGGGGCGTGCGGCACCAGGGCAGGAAGCGCCACGGCCAGTTGGCATAGGTGTGGCCGTCGGGCGGCATCGGGAAGATCGTGCTGTTGAGCACCACCAGGCCGCGCACGCGCTCGGGCTCTTCGGTGAGCGCCCCTATGCCGATCGGCCCACCCCAGTCGTGCACCACCAGGATGACGTCGCGCAGATCGAGGTGCCGGACCAGCTGCACGAGATTGGCGGCGTGATGCATGTCCACCATCTCGAAGTCGGCCTGGTCGGAGATGCCGAACCCGATGTGGTCCGGTGCCACCATCCGCAGCGGCGCGCCGTCGGCGATGAGGGCGTCGCGCACGTGCCGATAGGTGTACGAGCACTCCGGATTGCCGTGCACGAAGAGCACCGTCGCCTCCGGTGCGCCGTCACCGATGACGTGGTCGTAGTAGAACTGGCGCTTGCCGGCATCCGGACCGTCCGGGATCGTGAACCAGCGCTCCGCGCCCGGCGGGGCATAGTGCTCCGGCACCGTGCGTAACGGCGAATTGCTGATGATCGCGATGCTCATGGCCTCCTCCGCTGGCGGGGCACGCGCCCCGGAGCCGGGCATTGTGCCCGGCGGCGCGCGCCGCCGCGAAGCGCTCAGGCGTCGGCATCCGCGCAGACGAACCAGGGACCGGCGATCTCGTAGGTCGCGCCGAGGTTGCGGCTGTCGCCGGGGCCGGAGGGACCGCTGTAGCCGCTGACGTAGAGCCGCTGCCCGTCCGGACTGAACGACGGCCCTGCCGGTTCGCCGTTGCCGAGCAGCTGCAGCATCGGGACCTGCCGACCGTCAGGCGTGATGGCGACCACCTGGGTGTCGTCGCCGTCCTCGCAGCAGACGATGTCGCCGTCCGGCGTCATGATGACGTTGTCGAGCGCGCTGAGGATATTCTCGGGACTCGAGTCATCGTCGTAGATCGCCTGGACGGTGGCGGCGCCGATGTCGTAGCGCCACAGACGATTGTCGCCCTTGGTCGAGAAGACGATGCCGTGATCGGCCGCGTGGTACCAGATGCCCTCGCCGCCGTCGAAATGCTCACCGCGCGGCACCTGGTAGCGGGTCGCCCGCAGCACCGCTTCGTGACGCACCAGATCCACCGGTTCCGGGTTGGGCACATCGACCCAGCGCACGGCGCGCGGCGTGAAGATGTCGCCGGGATCGACCACCGCCGCCTGCAGCAGACCGCGCGTCAGATCCGGACGCGAGCCATCGGCGACATTGGCGGCCGGAACGAAGCGATAGAAGAGCCCACCGTTGAAGCCGGCGTCGTTGCGCTGATCCTCGGTCATGTAGACGTGCATCGGATCGGCGAGCGGGTCGATGGCGCAGGCTTCGTGCTGGAACTTGCCGAGGGCCGGAAGCTTGACCGCGTCGGCGGCCGTGCCGAGCGGGAAGCACTCGTAGACGTAGCCGGAATCGGTCTCCTCGCAGCTCAGCCAGGTGCCCCAGGGCGTCGCGCCGCCGGCGCAGTTCTTGGTGCTGCCGGTCAGGATCGGGTACGCATCCACGAGCGTGCCGTCGGCATCGAAGCGCAGCGCGCCGACGCCGGCGGCGTCGTGGATGTCGTTCTTCTCGCTGTTGGAGACGTAGACCCAGCCACCGTCGGGCGCCGCGAAGCAGGCGCCGCCGTCCGGCTTTTCATGCCAGCGGTAGTCGCGCCCGGCAACGGGCGCGGCGCCCTCGGCGGCCACCCGCCGGACCGTGAAGCCCGGCGGCACGCGCACGCCGAACCGGTCGGGCTCGCCGAGCGGCCCGAGATTGCCGATGTTCGAGCGCAGCCCGGGCCGGCAGCCCGGCGCCGCGGGTGTGCCCACGCCGCCCTGGTCGGAACAGCCGAGCAGCCAGCCGGACTGGAGATAGACGCCGCCCACGGCGGCATCGCGCAGGAAACGTCGACGCGTGTAGCCGGGCATCGCGCAAGCCCCCGTGACCCGAGAAGGCGGGGAGCTTCGCGGACCGGCGTGTCGGAATGATGACAGCGCCGGGTGGCTGCGAGCGCCCTACTGGTTGCGTCGTGCCATGAAGGCCAGCCGCTCGAACAGATGCACGTCCTGCTCGTTCTTGAGCAGCGCGCCGTAGAGCGGTGGCAGGCTCTTCTTGACGCTGGACTCGCGGAGCGTCTCGGGCGGGATGTCGTCGGCCAGCAGGAGCTTGAGCCAGTCGAGCAGCTCCGAGGTGCTGGGCTTCTTCTTCAGCCCGGGCAGCTCGCGCAGCCCGAAGAAGACCTCCATGGCCTCGCGCACGAGCTGCTGGCGGATCTCCGGGAAGTGCACGTCGACGATCTGCTGCATCGTCTCGCGGTCCGGGAACTTGATGTAGTGGAAGAAGCAGCGCCGCAGGAAGGCGTCGGGCAGCTCCTTCTCGTTGTTCGACGTGATGATGATGATGGGCCGGTGCCTGGCGCGGATGGTCTTCTGCGTCTCGTAGACGTAGAACTCCATCTGGTCGAGCTCGCGCAGCAGGTCGTTGGGGAACTCGATGTCGGCCTTGTCGATCTCGTCGATCAGCAGCACCGGCTGGGTGTCGGACTCGAAGCACTCCCAGAGCTTGCCCTTGACGATGTAGTTGGCAATGTCGTGCACGCGATCGTCACCGAGCTGCGAATCGCGCAGGCGCGATACCGCGTCGTACTCGTACAGGCCCTGCTGCGCCTTGGTGGTGGACTTGATGGCCCAGTCGAAGATGGGGCGGTCGAGCGCGCGCGCCACTTCGAGCGCGAGCTGCGTCTTGCCGGTGCCGGGCTCGCCCTTGACCAGCAGCGGGCGCTCAAGGGTCACGGCCGCGTTGACGGCCATGTTCAGATCTTCGGTGGCGACGTAGTTGTCAGTACCTTCGAAACGCACGGGCCTTTCCTCGTCGTCGGAAGCGGGAAGCGAAAGCGCGCAGTGTACCGGCGCCGGCGCGCGCGTGAGCGCAGCGTGCAGCCGCGGGCGTCCGCTCTGGCCAGTACGCGCGCCTTCGGGTACCGTGCAGTCCGCATGCCAACCGAGACCGCCGAAATGCCGGACAGCGCCGATCCGCGTGGATTTCGCCCGCTCAATATCGCCGTGCTCACGGTGTCCGATTCGCGCACCCTGGCCGAAGACACCTCCGGCGACACGCTGACGGGCCGCCTCGGCGAGGCCGGCCATGTCCTCGCCGCGCGCGAACTCATTCCGGATGACATCTACCGCATGCGCGCGCTGGTGTCCGGCTGGATCGCCGATGCCGACGTCCATGTCGTGCTGATCACAGGGGGCACCGGCATCACGGGACGCGACAGCACGCCGGAAGCGATCCTGCCGCTGTTCGACCGCGAGATCACCGGCTTCGGCGAGCTCTTCCGCTGGCTCTCCTTCGAGGAGATCGGCGCCTCGACCATCCAGTCGCGCTGCGTGGCCGGCACTGCCAACGGCACGCTGATCTTCGCGCTGCCGGGGTCCACCGGCGCATGCCGCACGGCCTGGGATCGCATCCTGGGCAGCCAGCTGGATGCGCGCACGAAGCCCTGCAACTTCGTGTCGCTGATACCGCGCATGCGGGAGAACGCGCCGCCGCAGTGATCGGCGGCGGCCACGGCACCCGCCCGGGCCGGCGCCCCGTCCCGCGGCTCGCGCACGCCAACGACGCCGGATGCGCGGCCCGATGGCGCGCACGCGGCGTGCGAACGCGCTACTCGCTGGCGCGGGCCTCGAGGATCCCCACTGCGGGCAGGGTCTTGCCCTCGAGGAACTCGAGGAAGGCGCCGCCGCCGGTGGAGATGTAGCTGATGCGGTCCTCAACCCCGAAGGTATCGATGGCCGCCAGCGTGTCGCCGCCACCGGCCAGCGAGAACGCCGGACTGTCCGCGATGGCGCGCGCCAGCGTGCGCGTGCCCGAGGCGAAGGCGTCGTACTCGAAGACGCCGACCGGGCCGTTCCAGACGATGGTGCCGGCGTTGCGCAGCGAGGCGGCGAGCGCGCGCGCGCTCTTCGGGCCGATGTCGAGGATCATCTCGTCATCCATGACATCGCCCGCCGCGCGCACTTCCGCGCGCGCCTCGCTGGAAATCTCGGTGGCGACGATGACGTCCTCCGGCAGGGGGATGTCGCCACCGTTGGCGCGGATGCGCTCGTGGATGGCGCGCGCGGTCTCCACCATGTCCGCCTCGTACAGGCTCTTGCCGACCTTGAACCCGGCCGCGGCCAGGAAGGTGTTGGCGATGCCACCGCCGACGATGAGCTGATCGGCCTTGTCGGCCAGATTGGTGAGCACGTCGAGCTTGGTCGAGACCTTCGAGCCGCCGACGATGACGACCAGCGGCCGCTTGGGATCGGCCACCGCCTTGCCCAGCGCGTCGAGCTCCGATGCCAGCAGCGGGCCGGCACAGGCGATCCTGGCGAAGCGCGCCACGCCGTGCGTCGACGCCTCGGCCCGGTGCGCGGTGCCGAAGGCGTCGTTGACGTAGATGTCGCACTGCGCCGCCATGCGGCGCGCGAGCTGCTCGTCGTCCTCCTTCTCGCCCAGATTGAAGCGCGTGTTCTCGCCCACCGCGATCTGGCCGGGAGCAAGGTCGACGCCGTCCACCCAGTTGGAGATCAGCGGCACCACGCGGTCCAGGGCCTCGGACAGCCAGGCGGCCACCAGGGTCAGCGAGTTGTCCGGATCGAGCCTGCCGGGCTTCGGCCGCCCGAGATGCGAGGTGACGAGCACGGCAGCGCCGGCGTCCAGCGCGTGCTGGAGCGTCGGCAGCGAGGCGCGCAGCCGCGCGTCCGACGTGATGCGCCCGCCCGAGATGGGAACGTTGAGGTCCTGCCGGATGAGCAGACGCTTGCCGGCCAGGTCCAGATCGACCATCCGCAGGATGGGCACGGGCGCCACCCTTTCCATGTCAGCCCGCCCTGGACAGGGCCACCGCGGTATCGAGCATGCGGTTGGAGAAGCCCCATTCGTTGTCGTACCAGGCACAGACCTTGACGTTGCGGCCGATGGCCTTGGTCAGGCTCGGGTCGTAGGTGCTCGACGCCGGGTCGTGGTTGAAGTCGCTGGAGACGAGCGGACCGTCGCAGACGTTCAGGACGCCCTTGAGCGGGCCGGCGGCGGCGTCACGGATGAGCTTGTCGACCTCCTCGACACTGGTGTCGCGCTTGGCGAGGAAGCCGAGGTCGACCATCGAGACGTTGATGGTGGGCACGCGCACGGCGTAGCCGTCGAGCTTGCCGTTGAGCTCGGGGAGCACCAGCCCCACCGCCGCGGCGGCGCCGGTCTTGGCGGGGATCATGTTGTGCGGCGCCGAGCGCGCACGGCGCAGATCCGAGTGGTAGACGTCGGTCAGCACCTGGTCGTTGGTGTAGGCGTGGATGGTGGTCATCAACCCGGACTCGATGCCGATGCCGTCCTGCAGCGGCTTGACCAGCGGTGCCAGACAGTTGGTGGTGCACGAGGCGTTGGAGACGATATCGTCGCCGGCCGTCAGCGTGTCGTGGTTGACGCCGTAGACGATGGTCTTGAGGTCCTTGCCGGCCGGCGCCGAGATGACCACCTTCTTGGCCCCGCCGGTGAGGTGCGCGGAGGCCTTGTCCTTGCTGGCGAAGAAGCCGGTGCACTCGAGCACGACGTCGACGCCGAGGTCGCCCCACGGGAGCTTGGCCGGGTCGCGCTCGGCCAGCACCTTGATGCGCTTGCCGTTGACCACGAGGTATTCGCCATCCACCGATACCTCGCCGGGGAACCTGCCGTGGGCGGTGTCATAGCGGGTGAGATGGGCATTGGTCTCGGCCGGCCCGAGGTCGTTGATGGCGACGATCTCGATATCGTCGCGGCCGGACTCGAAGAGCGCGCGGAGCGTGTTGCGTCCGATGCGGCCGTAGCCGTTGATGCCAATCTTGACTGCCATGTGGGTTCCCCTGTCGGTCGGTGCGGCCGCGCGAGCGCCAGCCATCGCGTTGGTGGTGTGGATCAGTCGAGCAGCGCGCGCAGTCGCGTCACGACGTTCTCCGTGTCAATGCCGAAGAGGGCGAAGACATCGCCCGCCGGCGCCGACTCGCCGAAGCGGTCGACACCCAGCACGTCCCCGTCGAGGCCGACGAAGGCACGCCAGTAGTGGGTCACGCCCGCCTCGACGGCGAGGCGCTTGCGCAGCGCGTTCGGCAGGACGCGCTCGCGATATTCGGCGTCCTGCGCCAGGAAACGCTCGACGCACGGCAGGGACACCACGCGCACGGCGCGGCCCTCGGCATTCAGCGTCTGCGCGGCGGAGACCGCCAGCGGCACCTCGGAGCCGGTGGCGAGGATCACGGCCTCGGGCGCGGCGTCCGGATCGAGCAGCACGTAGCCACCACGGCGGATGCCGTCGACCTGCTCGGCGGTGTGCGGCGGGAGGTCTACGTTCTGCCGCGTGAAGAGCAGCGCGCTGGGGCCGTCGGCGCGCTCGACCGCGGCCTGCCACGCAATGGTGGATTCCAGCAGGCTCGCCGGCCGCCAGACGTCGAGGCCCGGAATCATGCGCAGCGCCGCGGCATGCTCCACGGACTGGTGGGTGGGGCCGTCCTCGCCGAGGCCGATCGAATCGTGCGTGTACACGAACACGCTGCGGCAGTGCATCAGTGCGGCCATGCGCACGGCATTGCGCGCGTAGTCCGAGAAGGTCAGGAAGGTGCCGCCGTACGGGATGAAGCCGCCGTGCAGCGCGAGCCCGTTCATGATCGCGCTCATGCCGAACTCGCGCACGCCGTAGTGCACGTAGCGGCCATCCGGCTCGCTCGGCGTGATGGCGGTGGCGCCCTTCCACTGCGTCCCGTTGGACGGCGTAAGGTCGGCGGAGCCGCCGAGCAGCTCCGGCATTGCGGGCCCGAGGGCATCGAGAACGGCCTGCGAGGCCTTGCGGGTGGCCACCGGCTTGTCGGCGGCCAGCCCCCTGGCGACCAGATCCTCCACCAGCGCGGCCCAGTTCTCGGGCAGCTCGCCGCGCAGCCGGCGCTCGAGCTCGGCGGCATCCTCGGGATGCTCGCGCCGGTAGGCCTCCAGCCTTTCGTCCCACTGGTGCTGCAGCTTGCCGCCGGCCTCGCGCGCATCCCATGCGGCGTAGACCTCGTCCGGAATCTCGAAGGGTGCGTGCGACCAGCCGAGCTCGGCGCGCGTGGCGCGGATCTCCTCGTCGCCGAGCGCTTCGCCGTGCGCCTTGGCGGTGCCCTGGCGATTGGGGGATCCGCAGCCGATGACGGTACGGCACTGCACCAGCGTCGGCTGGCCGTTGCCCTCGCGGGCGTTCTCGATGGCGGCCTGGATTTCGGCGTGACTGTGGCCGTCCACGTTGCGGATGACCCGCCAGCCGTAGGCCTCGAAGCGCGTCACGGTGTCGTCCGAGAACCAGTCGGCGCACTCGCCGTCGATGGAGATGCCGTTGTCGTCATAGAAGACGATGAGCTTGTCCAGCCCGAGCGAGCCCGCCAGCGAGCAGACCTCGTGCGAGATGCCCTCCATCAGGCAGCCGTCACCCACGAAGCAGTAGGTGTAGTGATCGACCAGCGCGTGGCGCTCCTTGTTGAAGCGCAGCGCCAGCAGCTTCTCGGCCAGTGCCATGCCGACGGCATTGGCCAGCCCCTGCCCGAGCGGACCGGTGGTGGTCTCCACCCCCGGCGTGATGCCGACCTCGGGATGCCCCGGCGTCTTGGAGTGCAGCTGACGGAAGTTGCGCAGCTCGTCCAGCGACAGGTCGTAGCCCGCGAGGTGCAGCAGCGCGTACTGCAGCATCGAGCCATGACCGTTCGACAGCACGAAGCGGTCGCGATCGGCCCAGGCGGGATCGCGCGGATTGTGGCGCAGGAAGTCCCGCCACAGCACGGTCGCGATGTCGGCCATGCCCATGGGCATGCCGGGATGGCCGCTGTTGGCGGCCTGGACGGCGTCCATGGACAGCGCGCGGACGGCGTTGGAAAGCGTGGTCTGGTCGATGCTCAATTGACAGGCGTCCCCGAGCGGCGCACGCAGGCGCGGCCACGGATAGGAATGGAATGCAGTCCGCTATTTTCGCCCGCCGACCAGCGCGCCGGCAACCACGGCGACGCGGCGGGATCGCCGCACTCGTGGCGGCGCCCCGGAATTCCGTTCTACAACAGCGGCCTGCGCGTCAGGGCATGCCGTGCACGAGGCGCGCGAGCTCGCTGCGCGACGCCACCCCGAGCTTGGCGTAGGCGCGATAGAGGTGGCTGGAGACGGTGGTGGGCGCCAGCCCGAGCTCGCGTCCCGCCTCCTTGTGCGACAGCCCCCGGCTCACCGCCTGGACCACCTCGCGCTCGCGTACCGTGAGGCGGTCCAGGGGGGTCTCTTCCCAGATGCGCAGCAGGAAGATGTCCGACAGCGGCTGCACCTCGACGCAGAGATCCTCGACGGCGAAGCGCGACTCGGTGCCGATGCGCCCGGCGATGGCTTCGGGCAGATGCATGCCCTGCCAGTCCGGCACGTGCTTGGCGAGCAGTGCGATGAACTCGGGCTCGGCTTCGTGCAGGACACCGCGGCCGTCGGCGACCGCCGCCGGCCGCTCGGAATGCTCGGACGCCGGCCGCGCCAGATGCAGGAAGAAGTTGTGCGAGCAGGCATGCACCATGTGGAAGGCCGCCACGCGGAAGTGCTGACGGTCCGCCTCGCTGAACGGCTGGTCGCGGTCGAACCGGTACAGCGACAGCAGCGTGTACAGGCCGCAGCGCGGGTCCATGTGGCCCGAGCTGAGAATGCGCTCGACGCCGAAGGGCCGGAAGCACTTGCGATAGATCTCGCTGCGGTAGAAGCGCGCGTCCGGAACCGCGTCGCGCATGTCCATGGGAATGCCGTCGCTGTCCGCCAGGCGCGGGTAGAGCGGATTGTGGTCGCGCCACTCCTGCAGCGCCTTCGCGAAGGCCTGGTCGAGGCCGAACACCTTGACGTTGTGGAACTGCCCGCGCTCGGCGTGCCCCATTCCCCAGACCGCGGCGTCGTGCGGCACGACCGCCTTGAGCTGCTGCAGGGCCCAGCGCTGGAAATCCTCGGCCGGGCGCTCGACGCCGGAACGGTAGAGACGGCTGACCAGTCGCTGCAGATCGTCCACGAACTCAGGCCGCCGGGCGCCACTTGATGTTGCAGCCCATGCTGGGCTGCTGCGGCTCGGGCGGCGTCGCGCCGGCGAGCATGCCACTCAGCGCGGCGCGCAGGTCGGCGCCGTCGTTGGGGGCCTCGTTCCCCGGCGTCGCGCCGTCGAGCCGACCGCGGTAGTAGAGCTTGAGCTCGCGGTCGAACAGATAGAAATCCGGCGTGCAGGCGGCCTGATAGGCGTGCGCGACGTCCTGCCCGGCGTCGTGCAGATAACGGAAGGGGTAGGCGTAGCGCCGCGCCTCCTCGGCCATCCGCTCGGGGGCGTCCTCGGGATAGTGATCGGCGTCGTTGGCGGAGATGGCCACCACGCCCACGCCCCGGGCCAGCGCATCGTTACCCAGTCGGACCAGTTCGTCGCGGATGTGCTTCACGTAGGGGCAATGATTGCAGATGAACATGACCAACAGGCCGGCACTGCCGCGGACCGCATCGCGCGCCACCGTCTCGCCGGACAGCGGCTCGGGCAGCGCGAAATCGGGCGCGGGCGTGCCCAGCGGCAGCATCGTCGACGGGGTGAGAGCCATCTGCGCTTCCCTCCTTCACAACCGGTGTGTCGTGAGTCTATCGCGCCGGCGACTGGCACGGCAGGGCCCGGATGCGTTAGAGTATTCGTTTATCCGCATAAGCGAAAAAGCAGGAGAGCAACGCAGTGACAGAGTATCTATTCACTTCGGAGTCCGTCTCCGAGGGCCATCCGGACAAGATGGCTGACCAGATTTCCGACGCGGTGGTGGACGCCATCCTCGCGCAGGACCCGCACGCCCGCATCGCCTGCGAGTCGCTCGTCAAGACCGGCATCGCCATGCTGGCCGGCGAGGTCACCACCACGGCCACCGTCGACTTCGAGGAGCTCGTCCGCGAGGTCATCAACGGCATCGGCTACACCTCGTCGGACGTCGGCTTCGACGGCAGCACCTGCGGCGTGCTCAACGGCCTGGGCAAGCAGAGCCCGGACATCGCGCAGGGCGTCGATCGCGCCAAGCCCGAGGATCAGGGCGCCGGCGATCAGGGCCTGATGTTCGGCTACGCCTGCGACGAGACGCCCGAGCTGATGCCGGCGCCGATCCAGTTCTCGCACCGCATGGTGCAGAAGCAGTCGGAGCTGCGGAAGTCGGGCAAGCTCGGCTGGCTGCGCCCCGACGCCAAGTCGCAGGTGAGCATCCGCTATGCCGACGGCAAGCCGTCGGGCATCGACGCCATCGTGCTCTCCACGCAGCACGACCCGGACGTTTCGCAGGAAGCCCTCCGCGAGGCGGTCATGGAGGAGATCGTCAAGCCGGTGCTGCCGGCCGACTGGATCAAGAGCGATACCAAGATCCACATCAACCCGACCGGCAACTTCGTCATCGGCGGCCCGGTGGGTGACTGCGGTCTGACCGGCCGCAAGATCATCGTCGACACCTACGGCGGTATGGCGCGCCACGGAGGTGGTGCGTTCTCCGGTAAGGATCCGTCCAAGGTTGACCGCTCTGCCGCTTACGCCGGCCGTTACGTAGCCAAGAACATCGTCGCCGCCGGCCTGGCCGACAAGTGCGAGATCCAGGTGTCCTACGCCATCGGCGTAGCCCAACCGACGTCGATCTCCCTGAACACCTTCGGAACCGGCAAGATCAGCGACGACAAGATCATTGAACTGGTGCGCCAGAACTTCGATCTGCGCCCGTATGCGATTACCAACATGCTTGACCTGCTGCATCCGATGTATCGGGCAACAGCCGCCTACGGCCACTTCGGTCGCGACCCCTATGAAATGACGGTTGGCGGCAAAACCTTTACCGCCTTCCCGTGGGAGAAGACCGATCGCGCCGCGGCCCTGAAGGATGCTGCTGGTATCTAAACCGATTTCGGGCGTATGTCATCAGGCATACGCCCAAGCCAAACTGATTGAACTGACAGGAGAACACCATGAGCACTCCCGCAGAAAAGCTGAACAGCTTTGACGACTACAAAGTTCGCGATATTTCCCTGGCCGGCTGGGGCCGCAAGGAAATCAACATCGCTGAAGGCGAAATGCCGGCCCTGATGAAGCTCCGCGAGAAATACAAAGCCGAGCAGCCGCTGAAAGGCGCCAATGTGATGGGCTGTATCCACATGACCATCCAGACCGCCGTGTTGATCGAGACGCTGATTGAACTGGGTGCGAACGTGCGCTGGTCCTCGTGCAACATCTTCTCCACCCAGGACCAGGCCGCGGCCGCCATCGCCGCGCAGGGCATTCCCGTGTTTGCCTGGAAGGGCGAAACCGACGAAGAGTACGACTGGTGCCTGGAGCGTACGGTCGGAGCCGATGTAGACGGCTGGGAACCGAACATGATTCTGGACGACGGCGGCGATCTGACCGCCCTGCTCCATGAGAAGTACCCGGAAATCCTGGCTAACTGCCACGGCGTGACCGAAGAAACCACCACCGGTGTGCATCGTCTTCAGGAAATGCTGCGCGAGGGCACTCTGAAGGTACCGGCCATCAACGTGAACGACGCAGTCACCAAGGCCAAGAACGACAACAAATACGGTTGTCGCCACAGCCTGAACGACGCCATCAAGCGCGCTACCGACCACCTGATGGCAGGCAAGAAAGCCCTGGTGATCGGCTATGGTGATGTAGGCAAGGGCTCTGCTGCCTCCCTTCGCCAGGAAGGCATGATTGTAAAAGTGACCGAGGCCGACCCCATCTGTGCCATGCAAGCCTGCATGGACGGATTCGAAGTTGTGTCTCCGTACATTGACGGCGTGAACACCGGTACCGAGTCTGCCGTGAACCGCGACCTGCTGCAGAACACCGATCTGCTGGTCACCACCACCGGCAACATGAACGTGTGCGACGCGCACATGCTCAAAGCCCTGAAAAGCGGTGCCGTGGTGTGCAACATCGGTCACTTCGACAACGAGATCGATACCGCCTACATGCGCAAGAACTGGGAATGGGACGAGGTGAAGCCGCAGGTGCACGTTGTGTACCGTGACAAGGCCACCAACGACCACCTGATCCTGCTGTCCGAAGGCCGCCTGGTGAACCTGGGCAACGCCACCGGTCACCCGTCACGGATCATGGATGGCTCCTTTGCCAACCAGGTTCTGGCCCAGATGTACCTGTTCGAGCGCAAGTTCGCCGATCTGCCGGAAGATGCCCGCGAGAAAGGCGTATACGTTCAGGTTCTGCCCAAGCACCTGGACGAGGAAGTGGCTCGGGCCATGGTGGAAGGCTTTGGTGGTGTTATCACCAAGATGACGCCGGAGCAGGCCAAATACATCGGTGTACCGGTCGAAGGCCCGTACAAGCCAGAAAGCTACAAGTACTGATCGGGTAAACAGATGCAATCCCAGAAACAGTTCAAGCGTCGTTTCAGCTTTGAGTTTTTCCCGCCCAAGACCGACCAGGGCAAGGAAAAGCTGCAGAACGTTATCGATAAATTGGCCGTTAACACCCCGGATTACATGACCGTTACCTTCGGCGCCGGTGGTTCCACCCGGGACCGCACCATCGAGACCGTGCTCAACCTGCATAGCCAGGGCATTTCCACGGCACCTCATCTTTCCTGCGTCGGGGGCACCCGCCAGGAAATCGGGGAGCTGCTGGATCTTTACCGGGAGCACGGAATCAACCGGATTGTCGCCCTGCGGGGCGACATGCCCTCCGGTATGGGAGCCGCCGGTGAGCTGCGCTATGCCAACGAGCTGGTGGAGTTTATCCGCGAGCACAGCGGCGATACCTTTAACCTGGAAGTAGCCGCGTATCCTGAGTTTCATCCTCAGGCCCGCAACGCCGAAGAAGATCTGAAGAACTTTGCCCGCAAGGTTCAGGCCGGTGCGAATAGCGCCATCACCCAGTACTTCTTTAATGCAGACAGCTACTTCTACTTCATCGACCGGCTGGAGAAAATGGGCGTTACCATTCCGGTGGTACCGGGCATCATGCCCATCGTCAATTTCTCCAACCTGGTTCGTTTCTCCGACATGTGCGGCGCGGAAATTCCTCGCTGGATTCGCAAACAGCTCGAAGCCTACGGCGACGACAGCGATTCCATCCGCAAGTTCGGTGAGGAAGTGGTTACTGAGATGTGCGAGAAGCTCCTGGCAGCAGGCGCGCCGGGCTTGCATTTCTACACCCTGAATCAGGTAGAGCCCAGCATCAGCATCTGGAAGAATCTGGGCATCAGTGAGCGGGAGAAGATTGCGTTTTAAGGCTTCGCGCTATCCGCTCTCCACGAAATAAAAGGGGCAGATGAACACTCTCATCTGCCCCTTTTTATTCCCCTCTCCGGCGGGACCTCCCCGCCAAGCATTTGATTTCCTGTATACATCTGCGTAATAGTCTAAAGTGTATGTGATGCAGTTCCATCAACGCTCCCCGGAGATCGCCGTCAACAGCAGTGATTGGTCCGGCTTGCCTTACCGGGCAAATGGAGCCTCATAAGAAAGAAAAGGAGAATGTATGAGCACGAAGTGGCTGAAGACCGTAAGCGCCAGCCTGGCACTGACCGTTGCCGCAGGAACCGTGAGCGCAGAAACCCTGCGCGTCGTCACTGACCCGAGTTTCGTTCCGTTTGAAATGATGGACCAGGAAACCGGTGAGATGATCGGTTTCGATATGGAGATCATCCGCGAGGTAGCCGACCGTGCAGGTTTCGAAATTGACCTCAACACCATGGACTTCAACGGCATCATCCCGGCCCTGCAAACCGGCAACGTCGACATTGCCATTGCCGGCATCACGATTACTGAAGAGCGTGAAGAAATCGTCGATTTCTCCGACCCGTACTACGACTCGGGTCTGCGAATCCTCGTTCGCGAGGGTAATGACGACGTTAGCGAATTCGACGACCTCGAAGGCAAGAAAATCGGCACCAAGATCGGTAGCACCAGTTATGACTACCTGGTCAAGAACCTTGACGCCGATGACGGTGTAACCCCCTATCCGGGCAGCTCTGATATGTACATGGCGCTGATGTCCCGTGCCATTGACGCAGTGTTCTACGATGCGCCAAACGTTGGCTACTTTGCCCGCACCAAAGGTGAAGGCAAGGTGACAACCGTCGGCCCGCTGTACGAAGGCCAGCAGTATGGTATTGCCCTCAAGAGTGGCAGTGAGTGGGTTGATGATGTAAACGAAGCCCTTGCCGCAATGAAGGAAGATGGTACTTACAAAACCATCTACGAAAAATGGTTTGGCCCCATGCCCGAGGGCATGTAAGGGCTCCCGGACCCCAGAGGTC
Source organism: Algiphilus sp. (assembly GCF_023145115.1). Lineage (NCBI taxonomy): Bacteria > Pseudomonadati > Pseudomonadota > Gammaproteobacteria > Nevskiales > Algiphilaceae > Algiphilus > Algiphilus sp. Next base: position 1,176 of record NZ_JAGLEJ010000045.1, on the reverse strand, counting down.
TGATTCCCTTTGCCGGGGCTTCACTGCCCCGGCACTTCGTGACTCCAAAACTCTGCGGAGACTCTCACTGTGGAATTCCAGTTTCAGTTCGACTGGCAGGCAGCCATCGACTCTATCCCTTTTCTGATAAAAGGGATCCCCTACACCCTGCTGATTTCCTTCGGCGGTCTTCTGATCGGTTTTGCTCTGGGCATTTTCTTTGGCCTGCTGAGCATCAACAAGAAGTGGTTCCTGCGGTGGCCGGCAACCGCCTACATCGAAATCTTTCGTGGCACTCCGATCCTGGTTCAGGTCCTCTTTATTTTCTACGGCCTGCCCGACCTGATTGGCGGTCCCATTGATCCCTTGACGGCCGGCATCGCGGCCATCGCTTTGAACTCCGGCGCCTACATATCCGAGGTAGTCCGCGGTGGTGTTCAGTCCATCGATAAAGGCCAGACCGAGGCCGGCCTCTCTCTGGGGTTATCCCGTACCCAGACCTTCTGGTCTGTCGTGTGGCCTCAGGCGTTCCGCCGGATGATTCCGCCGCTGGGCAACCAGGCTATCGTCAGCATCAAGGACACCTCTCTGTTCTCGGTGATTGGCGTGGGCGAACTGGTACGCCAGGGCCAGATCTATATTGCCAACACCTTTACCGCGTTTGAGGTGTATTTTGTGGTCGCGATCCTATACCTGGCCATTACCCTGTCCCTGTCCATCATTCTCCGCTTCGTTGAGCGGCGCGGACTGGCTTCTGTCTGAAGGAACGTTACCCATGACTCAGATTGTGAAAATGAAGGGCATGAACAAGTACTTCGGGAAACTGCATGTCCTTAAAGATATTGACCTTACCGTTGAACAGGGCGAAGTGGTGGTTATTATCGGGGCCAGCGGCTCCGGCAAATCCACCCTGATTCGCTGCGTGAACGGACTTGAAGAGTATGAATCCGGAACACTGGAAGTGGACGGCCAGCAGCTCGCGCCCAAGAGCGGCAATCCGAAAGCTCTGGCTGAAATCCGCAAGGAAGTGGGGATGGTATTCCAGCAGTTCAATCTCTTCCCTCACCTCACGGTGAAGAGAAACATTATGCTGGCGCCCAAGAAGGTCAAAGAGACTCCCGAAACCGTCGCCAACGCCACCGCAGAGCGTTTGCTGAACCGGGTAGGCATCGGCAACCAGGCCGACAAGTACCCCAG
>NZ_JAGLEJ010000044.1 GCF_023145115.1 Algiphilus sp. | reverse complement strand
GCAACCCAAACCTAAACCAGTTGCCACCGGTGTCACCCATTACCTACTCCACGTCGTGGGACACGACCCACGTGGTGTGGAGCAGCGGCGAATAGATAAGAAGCTGAAAGTTGTGCTAATTCTACGAGGAATGGCAATGAATCAAGAGCATGAAACTACGGAAAAAGAGGCAATTGGATATCTTCGCGCCACAGAGGCAGTTCTAAAACTCGTTGGTCTAACAGAAGCAGTTGAGCGTGCAGATGCCGGTGCCCAACAAATCGTTGAAGGGGACATTTGACCGCAGCTTTCGTTTGGCTACGCCAAGCCGAAAGCCGCGGTCAAATGCCCCTTAACTTAGGCGTTATGCATCTAGGAGACATTTTCTGTGACAGAAACGCTGGCCGATATCGAAGCACTTTCGCTACAGTGCAGGTCTGAGCAGTCTAAAGCGTACATCGCCGAAGCCTTGCATTGCTACAAAGCAAGTGCTTATCGTGCGGCTATCGTAACGACTTGGATCGCGCTCGTTTTCGATCTGATAGACAAGATTCGGGAGCTATCGCTATCTGGGGATGCTAATGCCAAGGCCCTGGAAACAAAATACGAGAGTTACATCGCCCAAATCGAACAAGGCAATCTTCAAGGGATTAAGGCTGCACTTGAGTTTGAGAGGGAAATCCTCGAGACATGCAGAGATCAGCTTCAATTTTTGGATCCTCAGCAATTCATCGATCTTCAACGCTTGCGGGAGGACCGCCATAGATGTGCCCACCCCTCCTTTCAGCAAGTTGGGGTCCCATATTCGCCATCTGCTGAACATGCTCGCTTGCATCTCCGTAATATAATTATCCATGTCCTTTCGCAGCCACCGGTTCAGGGTAAAGCCGCCCTCGCCGAATTGAAGACGATGGTCGCATCCTCGTACTTTCCTTCTGATAGAGAGCGCGCCCTACTGCAGCTTAGAAGCTCTAGCTTGAATGCAGCGCTTGAACCGCTAGTTCGCGGCTTCGTGGACACATTGGTCTTTGGCTTTCTTACTAATGGAGACGTTCTTTTCTACAAACAGAAGGTGCTTGCTGCACTCAATGCAGCCTTATCAATGCATCCCGCTATTGTGGAGCAACGCCTTCGAAAGCAACTCAACAAAGCGATAAGAGACGTTCCGGATGCCACGTTTTCGGGAGCAGCCTGTCTTGCCTCTCGGATCGACAACGCCTGGGCGCTTCTGGATCAAGCCTCAAGAGAAAAGGTTCGAGCTTTCGTGGAGAACGGGCCAAAGGACGAAGTTCTTGCTGGCCTCAAGACTCTGGCCGCGATTACGGATTTAAATGATGTCGTCCGAGCTCGAATTAATGCTCTGGAGCTTGATGACCTAGCAGATGCAATTGAGCCGCTTGGCATAGGAGAACTTGCTAAAGAGCGTGCTTTGCAGTTCTTGCAGGAGGTTGGTTCATGGGATCGAGCGAATGCTGTTTTCTCGAAAGCAGTGCTCCCGTTATTTGGTCATTTAGATAGGCAGGACATTGAGCGCATAGTGTGTATGCCTACGGAACATGAGTCTGATCTGCCTGGTGCGCATGGTTACAGGCTATTCCTTAGCAAAGTGAGAGAAAGTCAGCTCATCCCAGATGCCGAGCTTGATCAATTGTTGAGGGATAACAAGGCGGGCTATTTGCTGCCTCAGGATGAAGATTCATAACAAATCGTTGCACCGAACATTTAACCCGCTGTCCATTTTGCAGCCGTAAAAAGAGGCATCGCCTCAAATGCCGGTGAACTCAGGCGTTAGAAACCCTTTGCTGTAACCAGGCGTCTCCCAACGCCTCACCCCATCCGCCGCACCAGCGCCTCTGCAGAATCTCCCGGCTGTTCTTCCTGCACGAAGTGCGCGGCTTCCAGGTCGATGCGCTCGATCTGCTTGAAGCAGTCTTCCATGCCTTCGTAGTAGGCCGGGGTGATGACCGGGTCGTGCCGGCCGTAGAGCAGGGTGGCGGGCATTTCGAAGCGGTGGTCGGTCAGTGTGGACCAGCGTTTTGCGTCCTCGGTGAGCGTTCGGTAGAGGTTGGCGGCGCTGGCGGGCGTGCCGTCGATGGCGTGGCAGCGCACGTATTCGTCTACCGCGTCGGGTGGCAGCGCTTCGCCGTTCCGGTTGCGCAGGAAGACCTGCAGCCATTCGCGCTCGCGGCCCGGGATCAGCGCCTCGGGCAGTGGAGTCATCAGGAAGTACTGGTACCACTGATGGCGGCTCATGCCGCCGGCGGCCAGGCGCTGGTTGGTGGCGACGTTGTTGATGACGAAGATGTTGGCGATGGCGAGATGCGCCACGCGCTCCGGCTGGGCCAGGGCCATTTCCTGGGCAACGACACCGCCCCAGTCATGGCCGACCAGCTCGCAGCGGTTGATGCCCAGTGCGTGGAGGATGGACCAGACATCCGCCGCCAGCGCGTCCTTGACGTAGGGCGCCCGGCCGGGGGTGCGCTCGCTGTCGCCGAGGCCGCGCAGGTCCGGGGCGATCAGGCGCCAGTCGGCCGGCAGATGCTGCGCCAGCGGCTGCCAGCAGTACGAGGATTCGGGCCAGCCGTGCAGCAGCACCACCGGGCGGCCCGATTCCGGACCGCGGGTGCGCAGGGCGAAGCGCCCGCGCGGGGTCGTCAGCTCGGTGCTGGCAGACAGCGCGGCGTTGCGATGCGGGTCCATTCGGAACTGTAGGCGACAATAGGTGGTGAGGATATCGCCGATACCGGATCGGCGGCCCCGCCATTCGCAACCCGAGCCCCAACGCGATGACCGAAGTGCTGAAGGATATTCCCGTCACCCTCGTGACCGGCCTGCTGGGCGCGGGCAAGACCACGCTCATCGACCATCTGCTGGAGCAGCGGCCTCCGGATGAGCGCTGGGCGGTATTGGTGAACGAGTTCAGCAAGACCGGCGTCGACGGCGCCCGACTCGCGCGAGAGGGTGTCTACCTGCGCGAGGTGGCCGGTGGCTGCATGGGGTGCACCGCGGCGGTGGCGCTGGGTGTGGAGCTCAATCGCCTGCTGCGCGAGGCGCGCCCGCATCGGTTGCTGGTGGAGCCAACCGGGCTGGGGCATCCGGCCGAGCTGCTGAAGCAGTTCCGCAGCGAGCACTACCGCGGGGTGCTGTCGCCCCGCGCGACCATATGCCTGGTGGATGCGCGCTCGCTGGCCGATGCGAGATTCCGGGATTCGCCGTTGTGGCACCAGCAGCTGGCGAGCGCTGACGTGCTGCTGGGCAGCAAGGCGGATCTGTGGGGCGCGGCGGATCACGCGGCATTCGAGGCGCTCTGTGTCTCGCGCCCCTTCCTGGGCTGCGGGATCGTGCCCGCCGCCGGCGGCACCTTCGATGCGGCATGGCTGGACGCGTCGCCCGGCGACGCAGGCCCGGGCCATCACGAGCACGGGCATCACCACCACGACGACGAGCCACGCGCCTATGACCTGGCGTTCCCGGCCGACACGCGCTTCGACGCCGATGCGCTTCCCGCGGTGCTGGGCGCGCTGGACTGGGAGCGGGTCAAGGGGAGCCTGCGCACCGCGACAGGCACGGTCCGGGTCGACGGCACCACCGGCGAGGTCAACATCGTGCCGGAGGCCGCTACCGCGACGAACCGGCTGCAGCTGATCACGCATGCGGATGCCGAGCAGACGGCACTGGAGCAGCGGATTCTGGCGGCCGCCAGCAGGGCGTAGGGCGGGGCGCTTCGAAAAGCGTCAGCACCCGGGGAAGCGCCGATCCCGTCGCGCGCCGTGCCCGGCGCCCCGCGCAGCCCGATAATCGCGGCATCAGGGTTGCCGGGGTGGTCATGAACGCAGAAGAGTCTTCCGCTTCCGTTGCCGAGCTGGTGCGCGCGCTGCATGGCCGCGTGCCCCGCGATGCCGCCAGCCTGCTGGAGGACGAACCGGCGGAGGTGGTGGCCGCCGTGCTCGAACGGCTTCCGCCGCACCTGGCGCGCGAGATCGCGGCGCATCTACCGGCCGCGCAGCGGCATGCGGCGGCAGCGCCCGGTCCGGACACGCTGCCGGGCAGCGTCGGCGAGCTGATGGCGCCTCCGGACGGCGTGCTGCCGGCGCACACCACGGTGGCCGAGGCCATCGCCTGGCTGCGGGCGCATGCCGATCCGTGGCAGATCACCTATCTCTTCGTGACCGACGGGGACGCGCGGCGGTCGGGCCTGGTGGTGATCCGCGACCTGCTGCTGGCCGATGCCGGGGAACCGCTGTCGCACATCATGCTGCGCGACCCCTTCCGCCTGCGCGTGGACCAGGAACTCGACGAGGCGCTGCAGGAGGCCGTGCATCGCCACTATCCGATCTATCCGGTGGTCGATGCTGCGGGCCGGCTGGTGGGCAGCGTGCGCGGCTGGCAACTGTTCGAGCGGCGCGAGATCGCCATCACGGCCCAGCCCGGCCGCATGGTCGGCGTCACGGTCGGCGAGCGCGTGACCACGCCGCTGCTGGTGGCGTTCCGGCTGCGTCATCCGTGGCTGCAGCTCAATCTGCTGACCGCGTTCCTGGCTGCCCTGGTCGTCGGCATGTTCGACGACACCATCGCCCGACTGGTGGCGCTGGCAGCCTTCCTGCCCGTGCTGGCCGGTCAGTCCGGCAACAACGGCAGTCAGACGCTGGCGATCACGCTGCGCGGCCTGACCCTGGGCGATATCGCCGACGTCCCGCTGCGACGGCATCTGACCAAAGAGGTCTCGCTGGGCGCTATGAACGGGCTGCTGACGGGCCTCGTGGCCGGTGCGGCGATGTGGTGGACGGCCGCGCAATCGGGTGCACCGGAGCCCGGGCTGTTGGCGCTGGTCATCTGCCTGGCGATGACCGGTGCCTGCATGGCATCCGGCTTCTTCGGGGTGGCCGTGCCACTGCTACTGCGGCGGCTGGGCACGGACCCGGCCACCGCGTCCAGCATCTTCCTCACCACCGGCACCGACATCGCCGGCATGGGGCTGATGCTGGCGCTGGCGAGCTGGATGGTGCTCTGACCCGGGCGGCGGATGCGCGGGCGAAGGCCCGCGCTTCCTTCCGGCGCTCCCCGGACCTAGGCGCTTTCCGCGACGAAGCCGCCGAAGGTCCGCAGATAGTCCACGAAGACCGGGCTGATGCCCTCCGCGGCCAGCGTCTCCGGCGCCACCGGCAGCGGCGGTGATGCATAGGCCGGATCGGCCAGGACCCGGTCCGCGAAGTCGTGCCGCAGGATCGCCGCCCGGCCGATGACGACGAAGTCGCATCCAGCCTCGAGCGCCGCGAGGGCATCGTGCGCGCTCATCAGCTTGCCGGCGGCACCGAGCCGCACGTCGCCGCGCGGCAGATCGGTGAAGTGGGCGAGCAGCGAGCGGTCGGCATGCGCCTCCTCGTGGGGCATCTTGAAGACGTCCCAGAGCGACAGATCGAGATAGTCGATGGCCGCATCGCGCAGCAGTCCCGCCGCCAGCTCGCGGACTTCGGCGAGGCGCATGCCGAAGCGTTCCGGCGACAGCCGCACGCCGATCTGGAAATCGGGCCCGCATTCCCGGCGCAGTCCGCCGATGATCTCGTGCAGCAGCCGGGCTCGGTTCTCGAGCGTGCCGCCGTAGGCATCGTCACGACGGTTGTACTGCGGCGAGATGAACTGGGCGAGCAGGTAGCCGTGCGCGCCGTGCAGCTCGACGCCGTCGAAGCCGGCGCGCTCGGCGCGCCTGCCGGCGGCAACGAAGGCGTCGCGCATGGCCTCGACTTCCGCCGTGGTCATTGCGCGCGCGCCGGTCCTGGCGTCATCCGACGGCGCCACGCGCTCGCCGCAGAGCGCCGGATCGGCGCGCATGCCGCCGTGATAGAGCTGCACGGCCGAGGCCGAGCCGCGTGCGCGCAGCGCCTCGGCGAGCCGGGTCAGGCCGGGAAGGTGCCGGTCGTCGTGAATGGCGAGCTGCCCGGCAAAGCCCTGGCCGTTGGCGTGCACGTGCGCCGCACAGGTCATGGTCAGGCCGAAACCGCCCTCGGCGCGCATGGTCAGCCAGCGCTGCTCCGCGTCCGACAGGGTGCCGTCGGCGTGGCTCTGTCCGTTGGTCAACGGGGCGAGCACGAAGCGATTGCGCCAGGCGGGACCGCGTGGAAGGGTCAGCGCCTCGCCAAGCGGCGCGACGGCGGTTTGGTCGGATGCGGGAGCGGTGGGCATCGGGGATGTCCTTCGATTCGGGGAGGCACGCAGGGTGCGCATGGTAGCGGGCCGCGCGGCCCGGGGCGCCGGTGCGCCGATCAGCGCGATGCCGACGACGCGGTGCGGCGGCGCTGGATGCCCGGCGGCTGCCCGAACCAGCGCCTGCAGGCGCGCGTGAAGGCGCTCTGCTCGGAATAGCCCAGCATCCCGGCGATCTGGCTCAGCCGCAGCGCGGTGGTGGCGAGATAGGTCGTGGCCCGATCACGGCGCACGCTGTCCACCAGGGCGTCGTACGAAAGGCCTTCCTCCCGGAGGCGCCGCTGGAGCGTGCGCGGATGCAGCGCGAGCTGCTCGGCGACCGACTCGAGATCGCAGTGGCCGGTGGGCAGCAGCCCCAGGATCAGCTCGCGCACGCGCTCGTTCAGGCCGCCGCCGGGCGATTGCCGCTGCGACAGATAGTCCTGCATCACGCGGCGGGTCTCGGGATCGGATGCGCTCAGGCGGCGCCGGGCGATCTCCGCCGGCAGCTCGAAGATGCAGTGCACCTGGTCGAAGGCGACCGGGCACCCGAAGAAGCGCTGGTAGGTCGCCACCGGCGAGAGCGGGTGGTGCACGAAGGCAACGCGCGTCGGCACCGCCGCCGCGCCGGCGAGGAACTGCAGGATCCGGCTCGCATTGGCCATGCTGAGCTCGTAGCTCTGCGCGAGGTAGGGCACGCCCGGTTCGTCGATCCGGTAGGTGAAGCAGTAGTCGCCGGCGCTGTTGCGTCCGCGCAGCGCCAGCTTGAGCGCCGGGCCGTGGACGTGCAGGTAGCGGCCGATGGCCTGGAAGGCACTGAGCACGTCCTCGGCATTGCGGGCGATGACCGCTACCGGACCGAGCATGTCCAGCCCCTGCCAGCGCGAGAGGCGCAGTCCGAAGTCGGGGCACCCGAGTTCCACCGCGCACTGCTCGATGAGCCGCGCGACGTTGCGGTAGGGCAGATAGGCGTCCGGGTCGCGCAGCCGCGACGGATCCAGGTTGTAGCGCGCCAGCAGCGCCACGGGATCGGCGCCGAGCTCGCTCACCAGCGTCTCCACGCCGCGCAGATTGGCAGCGCGGATCAGGTTCACGAACGGGCTCCCATGTCGCGCAATGTCAATAAATTGTCGCGCTGTGTCAATTCCGCTACCGGGCAGGGCGCTATGCTGCACTGGTACAACAAGGCGGCATCACTCAGGAGACCACCATGAGCGAGAACCACTTCGACACCGTCATCATCGGGGCGGGGCTGTCCGGGATCGGCACGGCCGTGCACCTTCAGCGCGAGCACCCCCAGCGGACGATGGCCATCCTCGAGCGCCGCGAGCGCATGGGCGGTACCTGGGACCTGTTCCGGTATCCCGGCATCCGGTCCGACTCCGACATGCCCAGCTTCGGCTACCGCTTCAAGCCCTGGACCTCGACCAAGGTGCTGGCGGACGGTCCGTCCATCCGCCGCTATATCGTCGAGACGGCGCAGGAATACGGGCTCGCGGACAAGGTTCAGTACGGGCTGCAGATCACCCGCGCCAACTGGTCGAGCGATGCCCAGCAGTGGGAGCTCACCGCGCTGCACGAGCCCAGCGGCGAGACCCGCACCTACACCTGCCGCTTCCTCGTCAACTGCACCGGATACTACAACTACGACGCCGGCCACCGCCCGCATTTTCCCGGCGAGGAGCGCTTCGGCGGACGCATGGTGCACCCGCAGCACTGGCCCGAGGATCTGGACTACGCGGGCAAGCGCGTGGTCGTGATCGGCAGCGGCGCCACCGCCGTCACGCTGGTGCCGGCGATGACCGACAAGGCCGCGCACGTCACCATGCTGCAGCGCTCGCCGTCCTACGTGTTCTCGCTGCCCGACACCGATCGCATCGCGATGTGGCTGGGCAAGGTGATGCCGGCCTCGTGGGCCTACAGCATCACGCGGACGCGCAACATCGCCATCCAGCGCGGCCTCTACGTCGCGTGCCGTCGCTGGCCCAACACCATGCGGCGTCTGCTCATCAAGCAGGTGCGCAAGCGCGTGGGGCCGGACTTCGACATGCGGCACTTCACGCCCGACTACATGCCGTGGGACGAGCGGCTGTGCGCGGTGCCGGACGGTGATCTCTTCAAGGCCCTGCGCGCGGGCAGCGCCTCGGTGGTGACCGACCACATCGACACCTTCACCGAGACCGGCATCCGGCTGAAGTCGGGCGAGGAGATCGCGGCCGACATCATCATCACGGCCACCGGACTGGACGTGCAGATGCTCGGCGGGATCGACCTCTCGGTCGACGACACGCCGCGGCCGATCAACGGCCAGCTCACCTACAAGGGTGTGCTCATGGAGGACGTGCCCAACTTCGCCTGGCTGTTCGGCTACACCAACGCCCCCTGGACACTGAAGTCCGATATCGCCGGTCGCTACCTGTGCCGGCTGTTCCGCTACATGGACGAGAACGGCTATGTCGTCGCGGTACCGCGCGACGAGGCCGGCAGCGAGACCGACGAGGGCATTCTCGACTCGCTGCAGTCCGGCTACGTGCAACGCGCCAAGCACACGCTGCCGCGGCAGGGGCGGGCGCTGCCCTGGAAGGTCCTCATGCATTACGGGAAGGATCGGAAGATGCTCACGAACGGGCCGGTGGACGACGGCCATCTCCGCTTCGAGCGTGCCCGGTCGGGCAATGCCGGGCAGAGCGGTTCGCCCGAGCGCATGGCCGCCTGACGGATACGAGGACGCCGATGCCCACCTCCAAGCGAACCGACACCGCGTTCACCAGCGACAACATCACCTGCCGCGCCTGGCTGTACACGCCCGCGGATGCCGACGGCGCCGCCATCGTCATGGCACACGGGCTGGGCGGTACGCGCGACGCCGGCCTGGAGCCGTTCGCCGAGCGCTTTGCCGACAACGGCTACACCGTGCTGCTGTTCGACTACCGCCATTTCGGCGCCAGCGATGGCGAGCCGCGGCAGCTGTTGAGCATCAAGCGGCAGCTCGCCGACTGGAAGGCAGCGGTTGCGCATGCGCGCGGCCTGCCCGGTGTCGATCCCGACCGCATCGGACTCTGGGGCACGTCCTTCTCCGGCGGGCACGTCCTCACCACGGCCGCGCAGGACGACCGCATCGCCGCAGCTTCCGCCCAGGGCCCGATGGTCGATGGCCTCGCAGCGGCACTCAACGTGGTGTCGTACGCGGGTGTGGGCCAGCTCGCCCGGGTGAGCGCCCGCGCCATCGTCGATCAGGGCCGCGGCCTGCTGGGACTGTCGCCGGTGACCATTCCGCTCGCCGGCGCGCCCGGCGAGCTGGCCGCGATGAGCAGCCACGACGCGCTCGACTACACCCGCATCACGCCGCCCGACTGGCGCAACGAGATGACCGCGCGGATGATGCTGTATCTGGCGGCCTACCGGCCCATCGCCAGCGCTCGCAAGCTGCGCTGTCCGGTGCTTATACAGGCCTGCACGCGCGACAGCGTCGCCCCCGCGAGCGCTGCCGAGAAACTGGCGCGCCGGGCCGGCCCCAATGTCACCCTCAAGCAGTACGACATCGGGCACTTCGACATCTATCTGGGCGAGGCACGCGAGACCGCGCTCGCCGATCAGCTCGCCTTCTTCGGGAGCGCGCTGCGCTGATCCGCCACGCCCGGTCGCGCGCGGACCCGCGGCGGCCGGGCGGGGCCGGTCACTCCGGTGCGTCGCGGAACAGGCGCCGATTGGCCACGAGGCTGACCAGTGCGCCGGTCACGCCGATCGCGAAGCCGGCCGCGCCGTTGAGCTGCGCGCCGCCGCCGGATACGGCGATGCCGCCGATGATCGCGCCCGAGCCCTGTCCGAGGAAGATGGCCGAGGCATGCAGCGCCACCGCCACCGGCATGTGCGGCCCCGCAAGGATGGCCAGGCGCGCCTGCTGCATGGGCACGAAGGCGAAGCCGGGCAGGGACGAGACCGCCATCAGCGCGATGGCGGCGACCGTGCGCAGTCCGCCATCGGGCATGAGCGCCAGCACCGAGAACCCGCCGTGCACCACACCGACGAGCAGCAGCGCCACGGTGATCGCGGCGCCGAGCCGTACGCGGTCCGCCAGTACGCCGCCTATGGTCGTGCCCCCCAGGGCGGTGATGCCGAACAGGAGCAGCGCCAGGCTGGTGGTGGCCGGCGTCAGGCCGCCGACCTCGGCCAGCACCGGACCGATGTAGGCGAACACGCTGAACGCCGACGCGAAGGAGAAGGCGGTGAGCAGCAGGGTGACGAGGATCCGGCGATCGCGCAGCACGACGAAGGCGGCGCGGCCGGGCGGTGCTTCGCTCCACACGCGCGGGACCAGCAACCGGATTCCGCCCGCGGCCAGCAGCGCGGCACCGGCCATGGCAAGGAACACCGGACGCCACCCGGTGGTTGCGCCGAAGTAGGTGCCCAGCGGCACACCGAAGGCAAAGGCCACGGTGATGCCGCCCATGATCAGTGCCATGATCCGGCCGCGGTGGCTGGCGGGTGACAGCTGCGCCCCCGTCGCCACCGCCACCGGCGTGATGAGTCCGGCCGCCAGGGCCGCCAGTACGCGTGACACCAGAAGCCAGCCGAAGCTCGGCGCGAGCGTGGCGACGACATTGGCGCCGCCGAAGGCGACCAGTGCCAGTGCCATCAGGCGCCGTCGCTCGACGCGCGCGCAGGCCGCAGTGAGGAAGGGCGCGGTCAGAGCATAGGCGACGGCGAACGCCGACGTGAGCTGCCCGGCTGCTCCCAGCGATATGCCGAAATCGCGGGCGACCGGATCCAGCACGCCGGCCACGAAGTAGGTCGCGGTGCCGACCACGAAGGCGGCCGCGGCGAGCACGAGCGCGATGCGCAGGGGCGGTTGTTCGACGGGCGTGGACATGGGCGGGCGCAGCTTAGCCCAGCATGCCGGTTGCCGCTCGCGGGGAATGCCGATCCCCGCCTGGGGGTGCCGGGGGCCTCTGCGGCATCGGCGCCGATGAACAAGGCAATGCCGGGCCGCGGTGGCGGGGCTGGCGCCCCGGCCACCGACAGCCGGGCGGCGTGACCGACTACAGCGTCTTCAGGTACTCGATGATCGCGCGCCGTTCCTGCTCGGTGAGCGCGTCGGCGAAATCGTGGCCCTCGTTGCCGTTGCCGACCTGGCGCGCGTCATAGACCAGCCGCTTGTCGATGCCGCCCGGCGTGACGTCCGGCGGGATCGAAATGATCGCGCTCCAGTTGAGGGTCTCGTTGAGCACGCCCTCGACCATCTGCGTGATCGACGGCGCTTCGGGCGCCAGCGGGTTGCAGTTGAGCAGGATCAGGCCGGGCAGATCGGAACACGACAGCACATCGTGCTTCCAGCCCACGCGCTCGTGGTCGTAGGCGCGCTCCATGCTCAGGTCGAAGCCCTCCACCGGGCCTAGCTCCTTGATGGGGCGGCGCCACAGGGCGGGTCGCTCGGCGGAATTGAGCACTTGATCCAGGGTGGGGACCGAGCCGTTGTGGAGATACGGCGCGGTGGCCCACACCCCGTAGAGCGGCGGCGCCTGGTAGCCGATGACACCGCGCTCCCAGCCGCAGGCGCCCTCGACGCGCTGTGACGGCGGCAGGCCATCGTCGGCGAGCTCCTCGGCGCGGCTCTTGTCCTCCGGTGCCTTCCAGCCCGGCTGACCTTCGGGGAAGGCCCACCACGTGGTGCTGTAGGCGTCGCGCAGGTAGCCGCTCAGCTCGCGTGCGCGGGCACGGTCGGTACCGATGACCTCGAGCGGCGAGATGTGGGCGGCCACGCCTTCGAGCGCCGGGGTTTCCAGATAGGCGGGATCGTTGACGTAGCGCGGCGAATAGGCGCCGTGACAGCTGGCGCAGGACCCGTTGCCGCCCAGGGGCTCCGGCTTGTCCTGATTGGCCTCCAGCGCCCAGAGATCCTTGGAGTGGAACAGGATGGCGCCCTGCTCGGCGAGCGCGGTGTCGATGTCGCCGGGGTACTCCGGCGATTCGAGCGAGGTGATGAATGTGGAGGCGTTGCGCGCGTGGGCGTCGGCGTAGTCCCGGTAGCTCTCGCCGTCGGCGGTGAACAGCCCGCCGGTGTCGCCTGCGGCCATGAGGATGCGGGTGCTGTCGATGGAGACACCGGCATCGAAGAACTTGCGCGACCGGTGGCTGTAGTTCCACCACGCCGGCGTGTCCTGCTGCTCGACCGTCGGGTGCGGGTCCGCCGAATTCATCGCCAGCTTCACCGGGTTCGGATTGATGCCGACGCTGTCGTAGTCGGTGATCATGAAGACGAGCTCGAAACCACCGACGGCGTTGTTCTGGCCGCGCTGATCCATGCCCAGCAGGCCGAGATTGAGGCCGATGCCGAGTTGCTCGAGGGTCATCGGCACACCGGGAACCGGGAGCAGACGGATGACACCATCCTGCACCAGCATGTTGAGGTCGGTGTTGTGATTGCCGGGGCCGAGATTCTCGAACTGGATGCCGAGGGGCTCACCGTTGGCGGGGTCCCCGATCTGCCCGCCGTGGCACATGAAGCAGGTATTCCGGCCAATGACCCCGGTCCAGTTGCCGTTCTCATCCCTGCGCTGGCGCATGCCCTGCGGCAGCTGACCGGAGCCGCCGTCAGTGGCATTCGGATCCTCCCCCGGCAGCGGGTAGGGGTTGTCGTAGGGCGCCGCGTTCATGCCGTAGCGCAGGCGGTACATCTCATCGAAGTTGTCCGGACGCTCGGAGAGCCCCCATGCCCGCCAGCTGCGATTGAAGGTTTCCGCGTCGGTGCCGGCACCGCCGTCCACGGTCGGTCCGCCGTCGGTGAACCAGTGCTGGCCGGCATCGCGTTGGGCGCGGTACTCGCCGCAAGTGGCGGGTTCCTGCATCGACTCGGGCTGATGCTCGTGGCAGTCCTCGTACCAGGCGTTGAAGAAGACGGCCTTGTCCTGATTGATGCCGGGCCGGATCATCGAGCGCGGATCCATCGGCAGCGCTGCGCTGTCGGGCTGATCCTCGCAGAAGGTCTTCCAGGGGTGGCGGGCCCGCGAGCTGCCCAGCAGCGGCAGCAGGTCATCCTGGACGACGCCGTCGTCGAGCTGCGCGCCGCAGCCGTCGGGATCCGCAAAGCAGGCGAGCAGGATTTCCATGTTCCGGTAGGGCGCGCTGCCCTCCGACCACACGGCACCACCGGAATGCGGAGTCTCCTGGCCGGAGGCCATGCGCAGGATGCGCGAAGTGGGGTTGTTGCCGCCGAGACGCTCCCAGCTGGCGCGCAGATGGGTGAGGTCATCGGCACCGGTGGGCGACAGCGAGAAGTCGCGGCCGTCCTCGACATCGGCGACGCCGCCGGGAACGTGACAGGTGCGACAGAAGCCCAGGCTGGCTTCGACGTTGTTGGCGAAGTGCTCCTCGGCGCTCTGCGCGCGCGCCGAACCGCCCGAGCCGGCCGATCCATCTCCACCGGTGCCGCTACCATCGTATTGACCGGAGCAGCCTCCCATCATTGCGGTGAGCAAGCACCAGCCAACGACAGCGGCAATGTCTGTCTGCCTCATGATGTCTCTCCAGGACCCCGTATCGTTATGGAGCAACTAATGTTGCTTTTCTTTTTTCTAACATTTGTCACTGTTGCGGTCAATCGAACGAGATAGCGACGTGAGCCAGCCAGCCAGGAACACCCCGCGAGCCGCCGTTGTGGCCCGCAAACCACAGCAGCAGCGCGCCAAGGAGCGCGTGGACACGGTGCTGCAGGAAGCGGAGGTACTCCTCGTCGAGGGCGGCGTGTCGGGGTTCTCGATTCCGCGTCTTGCCGAGCGGCTGGATTTCCCGCGCGCGACCATCTACAAGTTCTTCCCGACACCCTGGGCGCTGCTCAACGAGCTCGCCGAGCGCGAGCTCGCCGCGCTGGAGGCGCGGCTGGATGATCACGCCGAGGCGCTGCGCGAGGCGCGGGACTGGCGCGAGACGGTCACGCGGATGGTGTACGCCGCCGCCGATTTCTACGACGAGCGCCCGGTCGCACAGGTCGTGCTGCTGACCGGGTTCTCGGACGACAGCTTCCGGGCGCTTGAGTACACCATCGCGCGGCTGGGTGCGCTGACCCGGTCCCTGCTGCACGATCGCGGCATCGTCCTGCCCGACGGCGCTCCGGACATTCCGGCCCTGGCGGTCGAGTTCGGCACCGCGAGCTTCCGCATGTCGTACTTCCTGCACGGCCGGATGACGCCGGAGTACACGCAGGCGGCCGCGGAGGTGATGCTCCTGTTCCTGGAGAAGCGGCTGCAGCTGACCACCTGAGCGCGGTCGGGTCAGTCGCGCTCCGCGGCGAGTGGCACGTCCGCGGCGGGGCGGGGCGGCGCGGGTAGCCCGCCGGTGCGGCGGACCTGGCGCGGGGACATCCCGAACCATCGCCGGCAGCTGCGGGTGAACGCCGACTGCGCCGAGAAGCCGAGCAGATTCGAGACCTGGTTCATCGGCATCTGCGTGGTGGTCAGATAGCGCGTGGCGGCCTCGCGTCGCACGCCGTCGAGAATCCGCTCGAAGCCGGTGCCTTCGGCGGTCAGCCTGCGCCGCAGCGTGCGGGGGTGCATCGCCATCATGCCCGCCACCTGATCCTGCGTCGCCATGCCGGTGGTCAGCGAGCGCGACACCGCCTGGTGCACGCGAGCGCTGACGCTCTGGCCGGGGCGCGGGTAATGCACGTCGATATAGGCCATCGCCATCTCGCGCAGCGAATCGTTGATGGCCTTCATGGGCATCTGCAGCACCGATCGCCGGACCAGGATGGCGGCATGCGGCTGCTCGTGGCGCAGCGGCGCGTGAAAGTGCCGGCCGTAGGTGGCCGGTCCCGACAGGGCGGCGTGCGGAAGGTGGATCTCCTCGGCGCGATAGGCCTCGGGAATCAGGCGCCGCATGATGCGATGGGCGACCAGAAGCCCGTGCTCGAGCACCTGCGGGTGCGGCGGGACGCGCGGAAGGACGACCTCGTAGCGGACCTCGGCGCAGTCAGCCCGGTGCGGGCTGTGTTCCACGACATCGAGCGCGATGCCCGGGCTCTGCACGAAGCAGAAGCGCGACGCGCAGTGCATGGCCTCCAGCGGGGTGGCGGCATTCTGCATCGCCACGGCGAGAGGCCCCAGCACCGTGATGTCCTGATGGGCCCCCATGCGCATGCCGAAATCGACCGTCCCGCACGTCCGTGCGGCGTCCTCCAGCAGCTGGAGGAAGCTCCGCATCGGGACGAGGGCGTTGTCGTCATCGAGATGCGAGGGCGGCACGCCGACCGACTCGAGGAGCGCGACCGGGTTGCCGCCCAGCTCGCGAACGAGCTCACGGTAGCCGCGCAGCCCGCTTGCTCGGGTCATCACCGCCATGCCGTGAATGTTTCACCAGCGCCGACCCGGGGTCAAATGACGCCCGCTCGGCGATGCCCGGCCGTTGTGGGCCTTGCCGGGTCAATGCTCCAGCTCGCTCATCGCCTTTGCGATGGCGCTGTCGCGGAACAGGATGCGGTCGGTGAGCCGGCGCATCAGCATCGGCCACGAGGCGATGATCCGGTGCTGGCGCGGGATGATCGCCGTCTCCGCGCGGCGCTCGATGGCGGGAACCGTGGCCTCGACCACGGCGCCGAGCGTGGTCTTGCGGAACAGCCCGCGGTTGCCGTTGTACAGGGTGCGCCCGGCGGCATTCTCGGTGAGCCCGTCGGCCAGCGGCGTCTTGAAGAAGGTGGGGTGGATGCTGCCCACGGTGACGCCGGTGTGCCGGAGCTCCACACGAATGCTGTCGCACAGCGCCCAGACCGCCGCCTTGCTGGCGGCGTAGGCGCCCTGCATCGGTGAATGGAAGAACGAGGCCATGGAGGCAATCGCCAGCAGATGGCCTCGCGATGCCGTGACGTGGGGGTGGGCGGCCTTGAAGGTCCGGAAGACGCCGTTGACGTTGATGTCGATGACGCGCTCGAAGGATCTCGGCGTCTGCGTGGCGAGCGGCTCGAGCGTCGCCACGCCGGCATTGGCGATCACGACATCGATGCGGCCGAAGTGCGCGGCCGCCGCATCCATGGCGTTCTGAAGCGCGCTCATGCTTCTTACGTCCACGCTCCAGCCGCGGGCGCGCTCCGGATTGCCGAGAGCCCGGGCCTGCGTGGTGACGGCGTCCTCATCGAGATCCATCAGCGCGAGGCGTGCGCCGCGCTCGCTGAGCGCCCAGGCCAGCCCGCGGCCTAGCTCGCCGGACGAACCGGTGATGACCACCACGGCATCTGCAAGATCGAGTTTCGCCATCGGGAAATGCTCCTCATCAGGGGGATCGCTCAGCACAGGGCAGCGAGCCTGCCGATCCATGCACCACCAGACTTTCCCTCATCGGCCAAGTTTTTATCCTGAACGGTCGACTCTTTCCGGCCGAGCGCGAGCCCGGCGGCGCGCTGCGGAGATGTCCGGTGGAGAGAAAAACTTGTCCCACGACGATAAATTTTCCGACCGATGGGCCGGCAGGATGGCGTCCTACCCAGGTGGTTGCGCGCCGGAAGCGCAGTGACCGCCACCCGGCTGGAGAGGAGACGACGCCATGACCGACACCATCTGGACCCCCATCGCGGGGCTTCACCACTGGGCGGCCGAACAGCCCGACGCGGTCTTCCTGACACAACCGCACGGTGGCGCGACCACCGACATCACCTGGTCCGAGGCGGCCGATCAGGTGCACCGGCTGGCCGGATGCATCGCCGGCCTCGATCTGCCGCGCGGGAGCCGGATCGCCTTGCTGTCGCGCAACTGCGCGGCCTACTTCATCGCCGATCTCGCCATCGGCATGGCGGGGCACGTGAGTGTCCCGATCTATCCGTCCCTCAACGCCGAGACCCTGCGCCACATCCTCGCGCACAGCGAGGCACGGCTGCTCTTCGTCGGGCCGCTCGACGATGCCCGGAGCATGGCTGCCGGCATCCCGGATGACCTTGCAGTGGTGCAGATGCCGGGCGCGGCGGAGCTCGGCAGCCCGAACCGCACGCTGGCATGGGCCGACGTGATCATCGGCCATCCGGCGATATCGAGTCCCGTCCCGCGCGAGCCGGACGAGCTGGCGCGCCTGGTGTACACCTCCGGCAGCACGGGACTGCCGAAGGGCGTCATGTGCTCGTTCCGCAGCATCGAAGCCGGTTCGCGCCTGCTCGGCAACCTGGCCGATATCGGCCCCGGCGACCGCATGCTGTCCTACCTGCCGCTGGCGCACGTCTTCGAGGCGGCCGCGGTGGAGGCGAACGCGCTGCGCAACGGATTCCGGGTGTACTTCAGCGAAGGCCTCGACACCTTCGCGGCCGATCTGCGGCGCGCGCAGCCGACCATCTTCCTGTCGGTGCCGCGGCTGTGGGTGAAGTTCCAGCAGTCGGTGCTCGCGGCCGTGCCGCAGGAGCGCCTGACCGAGCTGCTGCGTGATCCCGCGAGCGCCGATGCCACGCGCCGCGATGTGCTGGTCAAGCTGGGCCTCCAGGATGTGCGACTCGCCATCACCGGGTCCGCCCCGCTGGCGCCGTCGGTGATGCAGTGGTACCGCGATCTCGGACTGGAGCTGCTGGAGGGCTATGCCATGTCCGAGGACTTCGCGTACTCGCACTGCTCCTACCCGGGGCGCGCCCGCATCGGCTACGTCGGCGAGACCCTTCCCGGTGTCGAGCGCCGGATCGCCGAGAGCGGGGAAGTCCAGATCCGGAGCCCGGGCGGCATGCTCGGCTACTACAAGGATGCCGATCAGACCGCGGAGGCCTACACCGCGGATGGCTGGTTCCGCACCGGCGATCTGGGCGAGGTGGACGACGCTGGCCGGCTGCGCATCACCGGCCGGCTCAAGGAGATCTTCAAGACGGCCAAGGGCAAGTACGTCGCCCCGGTGCCCATCGAGTGCCGGCTCGGGCATCCCAGAGTGGAGGTGGTCTGCGTCAGCGGGGCCGACCAGCCGCAGCCCTTCGTCCTGATGATGCCCAGTCCGCTCGCGTCGGAGGCGCTGGGCAACGCGGAAGGGCGCGCGGCCTTCGAAGTCGAGATCGAGGCCCTGCTGGACCAGGTCAACGGCACGCTCGACCCGCACGAGCAGCTGGCCTTCGCCGTGGTGGTGGCGGATGCCTGGAGCATCGAGAACGGCCTGCTCACGCCGACCATGAAGATCCGGCGCAGCGCCATCGAGGGGCGCTACGCGGATCGCATCGGGGCCTGGGCCGCGCGCCGCGAGCGGGTGGTGTGGGAGCGCGAGCTGCCGCTCCCGGCCTGATCGACCCGACAACGACAAGGAGGAGACGCCATGGCTGTCGTGCAACCCATCCAGGCCCCGGACGCGAGCGTAGCGCTGGGCGCGTGCTTCGAGCGCCAGAAGGCCGCCTACCATGCGCACCCGGTGCCGAGCGTGGCCGAGCGGCGTGCGGACCTGCGGGCGCTCAAGGCGCTGCTCAATGACAACCGCGAGGCGATCATCGCCGCCACCACGGCGGACTACGGCTGTCGCTCGCGGCACGAGACGCTGTTCGGCGAGGTGATATCGGTCACCGATGGCATCAACGACTGCATCCGCAAGCTCGGGCGGTGGGCGAAGCCGCAGCGGCGCCATGTCGACCTGAGCCTCTTCGCGGGCGGACGCAACCGGGTGGTGCCGCAGCCGCTGGGCTGCGTGGGCATCATCGTGCCGTGGAACTTCCCGCTGTTCCTGGCCTTCGGGCCGTTGTCCGCGGCGCTCGCCGCCGGCAACCGCGCGATGGTGAAGATGTCGGAGAACTCGCGGCATCTGAGCCGGCTGCTCATCGAGCTGGCGCCCCGCTACTTCAGCACCGACAAGGTCTGCTTCCTCGAGGAGACCGGCGGGGTCGGCATCGCCTTCTCGCGCATTCCCTTCGATCTGCTGTTCTTCACCGGGTCCGGCGAGACCGGCCGCAAGGTGATGGCGGCCGCGGCCGCGAATCTCACGCCGGTGGTGCTCGAGCTGGGCGGCAAGTCGCCGGCGGTGATCGATCCGCGCTATCCGCTCGCCAAGGCCGTGCAGCGGATCCTCTTCGTCAAGCAGTTCAACGCCGGCCAGATCTGCGTGAACGTCGACTATGTCTTCGTGCAGCGCGACCAGGTCGATGCCTTCGTCGCCGAAGCGCAGCGATGGACCGCGCGCCACGTGCCGGACATCCACAGCCGCGACTACACCGCGCTCATCGACGAACGTTCCTGCCAGCGCATGCTGGACACGCTGGCGGACGCCCGCAGCAAGGGGGCGCGCGTCATCAATCTGACGCCGCACCAGGCGCCGGACCCGGCCAGTCGCAAGGTGCCGCTGCACCTGGTGCTGGACACCACGCCGGACATGATCATCCGCCAGCGCGAGACCTTCGGTCCGCTGCTGATGGTGCTGCCCTACGACGGCCCGCAGGACGTCATCGAGCACGTGCGCGCGCACGACCGGCCGCTGGCCTTCTATCCCTTCTCCCGGGACCGGAAGCTGGTCGAGCACTACCTGACGCACACCATGTCCGGCGGCGTCACCGTCAACGACGCGCTCTTCCACGTGGCGCAGCACGACATGCCCTTCGGCGGCGTCGGCGCCAGCGGGATGGGGCAGTACCACGGCTTCGACGGTTTCCGCACCTTCTCGAAGATGCGGCCCGTGTTCCATCAGGCGCCGATCAGCGCGATGCGATTCCTGCAGCCGCCGTACGGCCGCGTGGCCGATCTCGTCTACCGATTCCTGGTCTGGCTCAAGTCCTGAGCCCCATAACGACAACGGAGGAACCATGACCAAGCGCCAAGACCCCAGCTTCCTGGTCCTGGGTGCCGGCATGTCCGGCATCCTCGCCGGCATCAAGCTCAAGCAGGCCGGCCTGCACGACTTCGAGATCCTGGAGATGGCCGACGATGTCGGCGGCACCTGGCGGGACAACACCTATCCCGGCCTCGCCTGCGACGTGCCGGCCCACAACTACGACTACACCTTCGAGCACAACTGGAAGTGGTCCGGCCTCTACGCCAAGGGCCCCGAGCTGAAGGCCTACTTCAAGTACTGCGCCGAGCGCTACGGGCTCATGCCGCATGTGCGCCTGCGGCACTGCGTCGAGGACATCCGCCGCGTCGACGGCCGCTGGCAGGTGCGCACGACCGATGGCGCGGTGCGCAGCGCCGATGTGGTCATCAACGCCATGGGCTTTCTGTGTCATCCGCGCATGCCGGACATCCCGGGCCTGGCGGATTTCGGCGGCGCCCTGTTCCACAGCGCGCGCTGGGACCACGACGTGCCGCTGGACGGTCGCCGCATCGGTGTCATCGGTACCGGTTCCACGGCCACGCAGATCACCGTGGCGCTGGCGGAGCGGGCGAGCCACTACAGCCTGTTCCAGCGCACCGCGCAATGGGTGATGCCCGCCATGGAGCTGGAGCGTCCGGGGCCGCTGAAGCAGCTGCATCGCTTCCTGCCGGGCTATGCCAACGCCGTCGGCAAGCTGCAGGGGCGTCTGCTGGAACAGGTGGCGCGCGGCGTCACCGGCGACAGCCACTGGACGATGCGCGTGCTCGAACACCTGTGCCGCAGGCACCTGGCGAAGGTGCGCGACCCGGAGCTGCGGGCGAAGCTGACGCCGGACTACAAGGTCGGGTGTCGGCGCCTGATCCTCTCGGACGGCTTCTACGACGCCATCCAGGCGCCGCAGGCGGAACTGGTCGATACCGGCATCGAGCGCATCGAGGCCGGCGGCGTGCGCACCACCGACGGACGGCTGCACGAGCTCGACGTGCTGGTGATGGCCACCGGTTTCCACGCGCTGGACTACACCTACAACTTCGACGTCGTGAACGAGCAGGGCACGAGCCTGCGCGAGACCTGGGCCGAGGGCGCCGAGGCGCTGCGCGGGGTCGCGGTCGCGGGCTTCCCGAACTACTTCATGCTGGTCGGGCCGCGCAGCCCGGTGGGCAACATCGGCATCACCTCGATCGCCGAGTCGCAGATGGGCTATCTGATGACGCTGATCGACGAGCTGCGCACCGGCCGCGCCCGGGCGATCGACGTGCGGCCCGAGGCCCAGGCGGCCTATGCGCGCTATCTGGACGACGGCCTCGACAAGACCGTCTGGGGCAGCGGCTGCGTGGGCTGGTACCTCGACAAGCGCGGCAAGCCGATCATCTACCCCTACAACCCGACCGTGTTCCGGCGCGCGATGCGCGAGCCGGACCTGAACGAGTTCCAGCTGGCCTGAGCGCCGGACTCGCGACACCGCAGCACCCCATAGCGCCGGACGCGATGATCCGGGGAGGAGAGACAGCATGAACGAACACGATTACGACTACGTCATCGTCGGATCGGGCTTCGGCGGCAGCGTGTCCGCGCACCGCCTGACCGAGAAGGGCTACCGGGTGGCCGTCATCGAGCAGGGCCGGCGCTGGACGCCGGAGAACCTGCCCACCACCAACTGGAAGATCTGGAATTACCTCTGGGCGCCCTTCCTGGCGCTGAAGGGCTTCCTGCGACTGCGCCTGTTCCGCCACGTTATGATCCTGCACGGCAACGCCGTGGGCGGCGGCTCCATCACCTATGCGCAGACGCTGCTGGTGCCGCCGGACTCGGTCTGGAACGACGGCAACTGGGCCGGGCTCGACCAGTGGCAGCAGCAGATGCCGCAGCACTACGAGACCGCCCAGCGCATGCTCGGCGTGACCACCAACCAGCGGCCGGGCGGCGCTGACGCCCGGCTCAAGGACATGGCGCGCGCCGCCGGGGTCGAGGATTCCTTCTACTACACCCGCGTCGGCGTCTTCTTCGGGCGCGAGGGCGACACGCCCGGCACCGAGGTGCCCGATCCCTACTTCGGCGGACGCGGCCCGGCGCGCAAGTCCTGCATCGGCTGCGGCGCCTGCATGGTGGGCTGCCGACACGACGCCAAGAACACCCTCGACAAGAACTACCTCTATCTGGCCGAGGCGCAGGGCGCGGAGGTGCAGGCCGAGACGCGCGTCGTCGACGTCGCGCCGCTGGGCGGCAAGGCGGACGGCGCCGACGGCTACGCCGTGACGACCGTCCCCAGCTTCAAGCGCTTCTTCGCGCGCCGGCGCGTGGTGACGGCGAAGAACGTGATCTTCGCGGCGTCCTCGCTGGGCACGCAGGAGCTGCTCTTCCGGCTCAAGGCGAAGGGCTCGCTGCCCCATGTGTCGGACGATCTCGGCAAGCGCGTGCGCACCAATGCCGAGTCCATCCTCGGCGTGCGCTATCCCGGCACGCGCGAGGATCTTTCCAGGGGCGTGGCCATCGGCTCGGGCATCTACATCGATCGGCACACGCACATCGAGGCGGTGCGCTACCCGGATGGCTCGAATCTCATGAGCGGGCTGTTCACCGTGCTCACCGGCGGTCGCGCCGGGCCCGGCCGCGTGCTGCACTGGCTGGGCGCCATGCTGCGCCTCATCGCCACGCGGCCGCTGTCCGGCATCCGCGCGCTGCTGCCGTATCGCTGGGCGCGCGAGACGGTGATCTTCCTGGTCATGCAGACCCTCGACGGGCACATCGACATGCGCTGGAAGCGGCGCTGGTACTGGCCCTTCGGCAAGGCGCTGACCAGCCACGGCGATCGTATTCCGACCTTCATCCCCGAGGCCAACGCCTTCACCGAGAAGGCGGCGCGGGCGACCGGCGGCATCGGGCTGTCCTCGGTGAGCGAGATCGCCTTCAACGTGCCGATGACGGCGCACTGCATGGGCGGCTGCGCCATGGCGGCGTCGCCCGACAAGGGCGTGGTGGATGCGCAGAACCGGGTGTTCAACTACCAGGGTCTGTACGTCGTCGACGGATCGATGCTCTCGGCCAATCTGGGCGTGAACCCGAGCCTCACCATCACGGCGCTGGCCGAACGCGCCATGAGCTTCATTCCCGCCAAGGCGGGCGCCACGCTCGAGGAGGCTGCGTGATGGGCGCCCGCAGACTCTCCCTTCTGGATGCCACCTTCCTGCAGATCGAGCGCCGCGAGACGCCGATGCACGTCGCGGCACTGCAGGTGTTCCAGCTGCCGGACGACGCGTCCGCGGACTTCTGCCGGTCGGTGGTGCAGAAGCTGCGCGGCCCGGAGAAGCTGGGCCGGCCGTGGAACCTGCGCCTGGCGCAGGTGCCGCTGTCGCGCATGGCGCCGGCCACCGAGACGGCACCGACCATCGACATGGCCTATCACGTGCGGCACACCTGCCTGCCGGCGCCCGGCGGCGAGCGCGAGCTCGGCGAGCTGATCTCGCATCTGCACAGCACCACGCTGGACCGTTCGCGACCGCTCTGGACCTGCCACGTCATCGAGGGGCTGGAGAACGGTCGCTTCGCCATCTACACAAAGGTCCACCACGCCCTGGTCGACGGCATCAAGGGCATGCATCTGCTGACGCGCGGCCTGGCGACGACGCCGGGCACCGACAACTGGATGGTGCCGTGGGCGGAGGTCGCGTCCGCCGGGCGCCGCAAGCGGGCGGGGGGCGAGGCGGCCGGCCGCTCCGGGTCCGGCGGCGTGCCGCTGACGCAGTGGCCGCGCCTGGCGGCCCGTTCGATGCGCCCGCTGCTGCGCCGTCCGGGAAGTCGTGACGACGAGACGGTGCGGCTGCCCTTCGAGGCGCCGCGCAGCATCCTCAACGGTCCGGTCACGGGCGCGCGCCGCGTCGCCACGCAGCGCTTCCCGCTGGCGCGGATCAAGACCCTCGCCAGGCGCGCGGACTGCTCGGTCAACGACATCTTCCTGGCCCTGTGCGGCGCCGCGCTGCGGCGTCATCTGCTCGACAACGGCAAGCTCCCCGAGCGCTCGCTGATCGCCGGCGTGCCGGTGAGCCTGCGCGCCGAGAGCGGCGATGACGAGGCGGGCAATGCGGTGGGCTTCCTGTGGTCCGTGCTGGGCACGGAGCTGAGCGATCCGCAGGCGCGCCTGGCCGCGATACGGCGCTCGATGCAGGCCAGCAAGGCGCACCTGCAGAGCCTGCCCGGTGCGGCGCGCTCGGTCTACACCATGTCCACGATGGCGCCGGCGATCGGCGTGCTGCTGAGCGGGCAGGGCGCGCGCCTGCGGCCGTCGATGAACGTGGTGATCTCGAATGTGCCCGGCCCCGACCGGGCGCTGTACCTGGACGGTGCGCGCATGGAGGCGATGTACCCGGTCTCGATCCCGATCCAGGGACTGGGCCTGAACATCACCTGCGTGTCCTACGACGGCCAGCTGACGGTGGGCTTCACCGGAAGCCGGGACAGCCTGCCGCGCCTGCAGCGCATCGCGGTCTATGCCGGCGAGGCGCTGGACGAGCTGGAGCGCGTCTTCGGCGTGACCGGGGCCGGGGAGGGCTCCTAACCGGCACGCCCGGACAGTTGCCCCGCGGCCATTGCGGCGAGCTCGTCGAGCAGCTCGTCCTTGCGGAAGCCCGGCTCGGAGGGCTGGGCCAGATAGCGCAGCAGCGTGAACACCACGCTGTTGATGACGATGAAGGCGCGGGCCGGGGACGGGTCGATGGGGTGATCGCGCAGGTGGGCGAGGGCATAGTGGCGCAGCACGTCGAGCATGCGCTGCTCGAAGCGATGCAGCCCGCGCGAGATGTCCAGCCGGTGCCAGTGGCGCAGCAGCGCCAGCGCCAGGCCGTCGCGCGCCTCGAAGACGTCGAAGGCAGCGTCCAGGAGCGCACGGGTGAAGCGTCGCGGGTCGGCATCGCGCGTGCTCGATGCCACCCGGTCGACGGCGTCGAGGAGGTCGGCATTGACGCGGTCGGTGAGGGCGACGATCAGCTCCTCCTTGTTGCGGAAGTACTGGTAGAGCGAGCCGACGCTGACGCCCGCCCGATCCGCCACGCGTGCCGTGGTGAGTGCATCGAGGCCTTCCGCCACCACGATCTCGGCGGCCGCATCGATGAGGCTCTCGACGAGCAGGCGGGCACGCTGCTGCTGGGGCTTCTTGCGCATGGATTCTTCCGGGCGAGCACGATGCGAGTTGAATGCGAATAAACATTCGCATTAGCGTCGCTGTCAAGCAACTCGGGGTTCCGGGAAATTCCCGCAAAATATAACACAGCCCTCTGACATGATAATTCTGGTGCCATTTCCGTCCATGTAGATCAAAATATAGACACTTTCACCGCTTTTTACCCACGCCTTACCTTCCATATCAGCCATTCATTGATAGACTCAACCTTCCGCAACAAGGTCGTGTCCCTAGCCGTGGTGT
>NZ_JAGLEJ010000043.1 GCF_023145115.1 Algiphilus sp. | reverse complement strand
GGCAAGCGCTTGATCCATACGGTTCATCCCCGCGTGCGCGGGGAACACAGCTCGACCGGATTGGATTTGACAGACAGAAACGGTTCATCCCCGCGTGCGCGGGGAACACAGGGATTGGATCATTTCCGCCGAGTGGCTGTGCGGTTCATCCCCGCGTGCGCGGGGAACACACAGGCGCTGCCACAGCGAGCGCCACCATCGTCGGTTCATCCCCGCGTGCGCGGGGAACACATCGGGCTCTGCCATCTGCGGCGGGGGCGTGACGGTTCATCCCCGCGTGCGCGGGGAACACGTGACGTTCAGCACCAAGAAGGCGGTGGATACCGGTTCATCCCCGCGTGCGCGGGGAACACTCTTCGCGTAACTACTTGAACCTAAAGGGCAGATAAGCGCCACATGATTCTACCGGTGAAAAGACGCCCACTCGCTTCCACCGGACAACCGAGTTTTTAAGGATCGCTGCGGCTCTCGCGAGGCAAAGCCGCTTCCGGCAGGAATTCGACCAAGGACACGCCATCGAACTGAATCGGCACCCGCCGATTCTTGCCGAGAGTCTGGAAGCTGAAGCCAGCGTCGTTGCCGGGGTCGCGCCAAACGATGACCGCATTGCCTTCTTCGATCATCTCTTCCACCTGCTCCCAGAGGTATTCGCGCACCTTCTTGCCATACTCGCCCACGTATACCCCCGCACGCACTTCGAGCAGCCAGATGGCAAGGCGACCGCGCAAGCGCGGCGGGGCGTTTTCGAGGACGATGACGATCATCGGCTGCGATGCCCGGGGTCACCCAGGCTTTCCGGGTTGGCGATTGCGGGGCCGACCTGCTCGGCGTGTGCTTCTGGCGGCTTGATCTGGCCCGCAGCGAGGATGTTCTCGATATCCGGGATGATGCGTTGCAAGACCTTCGACTTGCGGAAGACGTCGCGACACTGCAGACGGACATCGCGCTCAGACTCGCGCCCGCGCTTGGCCGCCACCGAGAAGGCGATGGGTACGACGGTTTCAAACTTGTAGAGATCAGCCACGTCGTAAACGAAGCTCAGCGGCTTGCCGGTATGGATAAAGCCGATGGCAGGTGCGTAGCCAGCCGCCAGCACAGCGGCTTCCGAGACCCCATAGAGGCAGGAGGTCGCCGCGGACAGGCATCGATTGACGACGTCCGTGCCCTGCCAGTTGTCGACATCGTAGTCGCGGCCGGACCATTGCACTCCGAACTGCTTGGCGAGCTGCTTGTACATTTCGCGAACGCGCACCCCTTCGATCCCGCGCAGCTGATCGACGCTGCGGCGTGCGGGCGGCTCTTCGCCGAAACGACGACGATACATTTCGCGTACGACCTTGAGCCGCAGATCGTCATCGAGCGCCAGTTTCGCCTGATAGAGCAGGCGATCTGCACGGGCGCCTCCGGGCTGCCCGGCCGAGTAGAGCCGGACACCGCCTTCACCGATCCATACGAGGAGCGTGCCCACCTGGGCCGCCAGGCGCACAGCGGCATGAGAGATGCGCGTGCCGATCTCCAGCATCAGGCAGGCCACGCCACCAACCGGAACGTGGGTACGAACGCCGTTCTTGTCGACGACCACAAAGGCGCCGTCCAGCACGTCGAGCTGCCCTTTCTCGACGAAGAGGATCGACATCCGTTCCTTCATCGGGAGCGGCTTGAGGGGCATCCATCCGGATGAGTTGGCCATCACACCTCTCCGCAGACACGCAGGGTTTCACGGACCAGGGCGGGGCCCAGGAAGTACCCGCTGGCGCGCAGCCTGCGGATGACCGGAGCGACCTCGGAGAGCCTGCCGCGTCGTTTGGCCATTACCAGCACCCCCAGTGTTCCGATCACCGGCAGATCCCAGCTGCGCGCGGTGACTCGCGCTGCACGATCATCCAGAAACAGCCACGCACCG
Source organism: Algiphilus sp. (assembly GCF_023145115.1). Classification (NCBI taxonomy): domain Bacteria; kingdom Pseudomonadati; phylum Pseudomonadota; class Gammaproteobacteria; order Nevskiales; family Algiphilaceae; genus Algiphilus; species Algiphilus sp. Next base: position 67,344 of record NZ_JAGLEJ010000043.1, on the reverse strand, counting down.
CGCCGCAGAGCAACGCTGATGGCGGCACGCTCACCAGCGCCGAGCGGGAAATCGGACAGGCTCGGATGCACGGCGCTGGCGCAGAGCTTGAAGGCAGGCTCCGTCTTGATCATCGTGCGCAACGCTTTCGCGTCCGCACGCCCGGGGTGGTGCTGCGCTTCCTTCCATACCACGCGCGGCACCAGAATCTCGCCGAAGCAATCCGCCAACCATACAAGCCCATCGACCCGGGCAAGCGCAAGCAGCGGCCCGGTATCAGCGACGAGCAACCGCTCAGTCGAGGCCAAGCCCCGTCAGCTCCTCGCGCAGCTCGTCCACCGGGTAATCGGCCGCCGGTATGCGATGCCGCGCCATCAGATCCAGAAAATCGCTGCGGCTCATGCCGGCAAGCTCTGCCGCCACACCCTGACTGATGGTGCCATCCCGAACGAGCTGCAAAGCGAGGGCGGTCTTGACGCCGCCGGTGAGCAGGCTCTCGCTGAAGGGTACGGCGACGAAGAGCGGGTTGCCTCGCTTGGATACCAGCGAAAGTTGACCGGCTTCGGCACCGCGCACCAGCTCGCCGGTGCGCTCGCGCAGATCGCGGATCGTGAAGTTTTCCATGAGCCCGTACCTCAGCATGTGCCATCAAAAGATAGCACTTTGACTCAGACCGGACGCACCAGCAACAGGCCGCAGCCAAAGGCCTTGGCGTGGCCGATGCCCTGCAGCAGCGCGTTCCGGAAGCGCTCCGGGTCCTGCACTTCAAGCTGCCCCGAGAAGTCCACCATGCTGAGCTGAATGGCTTCGCCGTTGGTCCGCTTCCGGGGCTTGTCCGCCATCCGGTTGTAGTTGTCGACGCGAAGGCTGTCCTCCATCACTCCGAACCCGGCCTGCTGCGCCCGGCTGCGCAGCCAGTGCCCACAGGCGCTGGCAACCACTTCGTACAAGGGCGGCTTGTCCTCGCCAACCCAATCCTTCCACCGCGATAAGCCGCGCGCGTCCAGCATCTCGCGCTTGGCGTGCATGACGACGTCATCCCGGCGCGACTTGCCGTCGCGCTTGTGCGTGACAACCGGGTTCGCACGCAGGTCGAAGCGCAGACGCGCCCCGGCAACCGGCTTCGGATCGTATTCCCGAGACTGTACGGCCCAGCCCGTCACGCTGGCCTGTGGCTTGCGCGCAGAGACCACGTGATAGCGCGGCATCCCGTCAACGTCGGAGCCGCGAAACAGGAAATCCCGCGGCGTGCCTTCGGGCGCCTCGAAGAACTGCCACAGCCACTGGTGCTCGCGGTACGGGCCCGTTGCTCGACTCGCTGCGGCATCGCGCTCGCAGCCCGGCTCCGGCGTGATCATGCTGAAGTACATGTCAGCCCTCCTCTTCCAGAAAGGCGACGTGCTCCACGCGATCGCCGAACTGCCATTTGCCGCGCGAGATCAACCGATCCTTGCGGACGGCTGTCAGACTGGGCTCGTCGATTCCAGCGTCGACGCCTTCGCCCCAGACGAGTCGCGAGAGCGCGGGCAATGGTTCCACCGGTGCATTGCCCCATCGATCACGGTTTGCCTCCAGCGTTTGCTCGTGCTCGGCAGCGTACGCCGCGAAGGCCTCCATCGCCGAGCTCGCTCCCAGCACCCGAGGCCGCAGCGGCGCGGCAAGCGGGCACGACTTGCGGCCGAGGTACAGCACGAATCGCGGTTGTGCCAGCGCATTGCCCAGCTGATCCAGCGCGTGAGGCGCATCTGCCTTCGCCTGGAGGGCAACCAGCCAGCCCGCGTTCTCGCGGTAGTCGCGTTTCGAGATGATGGTGGTGAGCGCGGTTCGCGCGGGCGCTAGCTCATCGCGTCGCGTTGCGTGCGGACGCCCCTTCATCACGGATTGCCCGGGCATCTGCACCGTGTGGTAGTCACGCATCAGCGTGCCGGAAGACAGCACTCCGATGACCACTCCGTAGCCCCGCGCCAGTGCCTGGTGCTCGGCTTCCTGCGCGCGCCGTAGCCCGAGCGCCGCCGCCACAAGCCCGAACACGGCCGATTCGCTGGGATAGATATCGGTGCCGCGATACTCACCCACGGCCGTAGCGCCCCAGGCGGCCAGCGGCGCCTGCAACTGGAAAACGAGGAAGGGCATGGCGTCAGCCCCGCGCGACGAAATCGACAAGCTCCTGGAGCGAGCCTTCGCCGCTTTCGACATTCATGACGCGATGCTCTTCGGCGCAGTCGCCGTAGACCTTGTCGAAATTGGCACGCCGGGTTTCCAGCGCCTGCACCGCCGCGTCGAAGGTCCCTTTCTCTTCGCTGCCGCGCACCGGCTTGAGAAAGGCCTGCGACAGCGACCGCGGCTGCTGGTCGCCACGTTCGGCCATGACGTAGCCCGCGTAAGCGCGGGAGGCATAGCTGTTCTGCATGCCGGTGGGCGAGATCTTGGTGACAGCGTGGATCAGGGCACCCAGCGCCTTCTCCGTGAGCGCATCGTCACCATCCAGATTCTCCTTCAGCAACTCGCGATTGATGCACAGATAAAGGTAGAAGACACCCGCGCCATACCCTCGCTCGCCGATATGGCCTGCCCCCTTGTCCTCCAAACCTTCGTTGAGGTCGTCGACAGCGCTGAAGTAGTCGTCCTCGACCGCGCTCTTGTGAACGGTAAAGGCATGCGCAACCTGAACCGCGGCTTCCATGTTGTGCGACGGCTCATCCGCCAGCATGCGCCCGAACATCGCAATGTCCACGGCATGCTGCGGACGGCGCAGCAGCTTCAGCTCGTCATCGGTGGGCGCACTGCCGCGCTCGGCACAGGATTTCACCAGAGCATCGATCGCATCGCGCTCGCCCGGGCTGAAATGCGCTAGCTGCTCGATCTCGAGATCGTTCTGCGGATTCTCCTTGGATTCCTTCTTGCGCTTGCCGAAGCGCTCGGCGATCTTCTGGGCCCAGACGCGCGCATCCTTCTCCGACACGCCGCGCGCAACGAGCGCCTCGTAGATGCGAATGCCCGCTTCCTTGGTGCGCGTACCCAGCACCGTGGACACCTTGCCCCAGCGCACAACCGGCTCGCCCACCGGATACGCCGAAGCCCCCAGCGCCTCGCCGAAGACCTCCGACGTGCGCCAGGCGCGCTTCAGGCTCTGTGAGGAAATGCGCAGACGCAGTGCCTCGCCCACCAAGGCGGTCTTCGGTCGACCGGTATCGTCGCGGTTGAGATTGGACGGCGGGTATTGCGTAAGCACATGCAGCTGGATGAAACGGGACATGGGGTGCTCCTCCCTTGATGGCATCGAGTGGAAACGAATCGCGGACTTCGGGCTAGTCGGGCCAGCGGTAGCCGTAGGCCCAGGCCTTCTTGACGCCATCGCCCCAGAACAGCAGGTCCTGCGTGAGGGCGACGATGTTCATCGTGTGACCGGTCAGTGGCAGCGCGCGACGCAGGCCGGTGAAAAGGCTGTCCAGATCGGGGGATTCCAGCAGCCGGACGAAACGCAGCTTGCTGACAGCGGGCTGGTCGTCGCCGGGAGCGCGTGCGCTGAGGCTCTCGGGGACACTGACTCCGGGACTGTCGACCTTGACGTGCGCGAGCAGCCCGACCGCCGCCGCCAGTCGATCGCGCAGATGCGCCGACTCGAAGGACTCGTCACGCTCGAGCAGCCGGCGATAGCAGCGCTGATAGGGGGCACTAATGCTTACTGCAGTGATGTCGGGTGCACGCCGGAGAATGGCACGGTCGGCACGCCTTTCATCCAGATCCTGCCACCATTTCAGCAGCGCCTCTCCGGCGCCGTGTTCACGTTCGAGGCGTTTCATCGTTCCCCCCTCAGGCCGATGCGGTTTCATGATTCGGGTGCTGCGCCTTTCCCGGCTCGACTTCCTGCTTCGGTAACGCCAGCGCTTCGTGGAGCTTGCGGCCATAGAGCTTCTGACGAAGCTGTCGATACGCCGTTGCCACGCGTTGCGGGTGCTGGCGCTCGACCGCACCCGCACCGGCGAAGCAGCCGTCGAACAGCGCGAGCGCGGTGCGTGCCAGCGCTGCGTGGAATCGTTGCTTCAATACAAGCGAGTCGATCTCCTTTTCCTGCCGTTCGGCCGCGATATACGCCTGCAGGATTTCGTAGAAGCTCGGCTCCGTCGCCGCCCAGAAGCCGGCATCCACCACGCTGAGATCGCCGCGCGCCTCGTGGCCGAACCAAGCGCCCTTCACTGCCGAGCGAAGGTAATACGCGGCCAGATCGGCGCCGGCCAGCCAGAGGGCAACTTCGTTCTGCACGCGTCTGCGCGCGCCTGCTTCGCATTCGGCCAGGCCGTAGAGCGGCAGGGTGCTGTCGTACCAGCAACGCGCCTTCATGTTGTCCATGTCGAAACCGAAGGCGCGCAGGTGCAAGGGCGCATGCCCGAGCGCTCGGATTCGTCCCGAGTCGAGCTGCGCGCTGACAATCCTTGCCGCGCGCTGTCGTTTTTTCTCGTCCTCCGTGCCCAGTACCCAGGCCAGCCAGTGCCGGTACCCGAACCCGCCGGGCTGCGGATGCATGGGCAGCCACTCCTCCTTGTTCTCGTAGTAGGGCGACAAGGGGTGGTCCCACGGACCCTTGTAGTTGAGGCCGTAGTTCTTCGTGACGTAGCGCGTGACGAGCTGCTCCGACGGGCGCCCGCAGATATCGCAGGTGCCCGCCTCGACTGCCCCGAAATCGAGGCGAATGCGCCGCGGCATGGCCCAGAAAACGTGGGCCGGATGCGCATCGACAGGCGCCAGCGCGCCCCCTTCCTTCTGCAGCCGGGTCTGCTCGCTCATCCACGGGAAAGTGTGGCAGGGCTCCGTTTTCTCCGGATCGCCGCCAGCCTCAAGAAAACGCGAGCGCTCCTGCACATTCACCCAGAGGTCGTGCCAGAGACTGCGCGTGGGCTGGCAGACGACCAGGGTCGTCAACGGCCCGCCGCCGCGCAGACCGGTGCGATGCCCCGCCCCGCCGGACGGCGCGTTGATCTGCAGCGTGAGCAGCGCCGTCGCCACGCAGTGCGGACACATGCCCGCCACCTGCCCGCGCTTGATGAAATGGTCGCCGTTGTCCCTCAACGTCTTTCCGCCAGGGGCTTCGATCAGCAGGGCCGCGATCTCATTGACCGCGCCATCGTCCATGGTCAACGTTCGATCCTGCATGAAGCGCGCCGCGTCGCCATCGAGATCGAGCGCCGGGGCCACAGAATCAAACCAACGCTGCAACTCCTCCTCATCGGGTGGCTCGCGAAAGCGCTCCGCCCACTCGCGCGATGTGTCGACCGGTGTCGTCGTCTGCAGCAGACCGATCGCGAACTGAAGGAGCGCCCCGTTGAAATCCGGGCGCGGTGCATCGAAAGCGGCGATGTCCGGGTCGGACAATTGCGCCGGCGTGATCCAATCGCGCTCGCTGGTCGCGCTGCGTCGCACCGGCAGCCATTTGTAATCAAGCAAGCTCATCCATCAACTCCATTCGCAATAAAACGACTGGGCGGGGTTGGAAGCCGCCACACCCTTCCGTTGCCATACGGCCAACGGACTTTTGGAAGGCCCGCAGTTGCCGCGAGGCGGGAAGAGCTGTCGTACATCCCAACTTACCCTAGCTGAAGGAATACGTCAAAGTGGAAAGGTTCTCTGATAGTATCGCTCCTGTCAGCGAAACTCGTTCCCCTGACGCAGGGGATGAACCATGGAATGGTTCGCTGCGAGCCATGGAGTTGGCTAGTTCCCCGCTCACGCGGGGATGCATGGAGCCGGGGCTCATATCCCCGGCTCCACTTCATGCAACCCATTGAAACTGCTATACCGCCATGTCCGACGAGTTTCATGCCCACGCCCTGTTACCCCGATTGCTTCCGCAAACCAGCCTTCCGCGCCGGCTTCCAGCGGAAGCACGATGCTCCAGCGCCCCTTGTCCGGAAGCTCTTCCAGCAATGGTTCCAGCGCCTGCTTGCGCTCGGGGTCGGTCGGTTCCGCGGTAGTCGCGATCAAGCGCTCGGGCACGCGCAGGCTGCTGTAGGCCCAGGCGTGGCGCCGCGGAAAGTCGCCCTCCGCCCAGGGAATGAAGCGGCCCTTCGACCACCGCACCAGCACGACGGTATTGCTGGCCTCGCCGAGGCGGGAAGGCGTCTTCGCCTCGTCCCACCAGTCGATCCCGCCGCGCGCATACCCTTTATCCAGCTTCACGGTGTTCTGCTGCGCCTGCGAGGCATCCGCGGAGATCGCTCCAGCGACCTGGAGCGCCTGCACGGTCAGACCTTCCGGCAGGTCATCGTCATCCGCTCCGAAGACCTCCTCAATGAAGGGCCGCGCGTCCTCCGGCATGGACATATGGCCCCGCCGCAGAAGCCGGGCAGTACGCCACAGATGCCCGTGGTGCGGATAGACCAGCGCCGATTTCGGGAAGGCTTCCTTGAACCAGTCCTCGCCGGGGTCCTCGTGCCATTCCGGTCCATGCACCCACAGACAGGGGGTGCCACGTTGATCAGTGGCATCCGCATCCGGCAGCCGGCGACCCTCCGCATCGCGGACGTGACGATGCATGCGGCCAGCGCGTTGAATGAGGCGGTCGATCGGTGCCAGATCGCTGATCAGCAGATCCCAGTCAGCATCCAGGCTCTGCTCCGCGACCTGGGTTGCGATCACCACGCGACCGGCACGCTCCGCCGGCCCGCCATCCTTCCCGAAGCGGTCGAGAATCTGCTGCTCGATCTCCAGGCGATCCTGCAAGGCGAAGCGCGCGTGGAACAAGATGATGGCGCTGGCCGGCACGTGCGCGGAAAGCAGCGCAAAGGCTTCCAGTGCATCGGCCACGGTGTTTCGCATCCAGCAGGCGCAGCGGCCCGCGACGACCGCCTCGCGGATGGCGTCAATGACGGCTTCGCGGCGCGGCTCGTAGCGAACGTCGATGCGACGACGCACGACATCCCGGGTCGCCACTGCCGTTTCCATCAGAGAAGTGGGGGCGGCGCCCGCCCAGGAGGTCACCAAGGGATAGGCCTCGGCACCGCAAGCCGGGACGGTCGACTCTCTGCCGCACGCGAAAGCCTTGAGCAGAGCCTGCTTCATGCGTACGGGCATCGTTGCCGACAAAAGAATGACGCTGCCACCGGCCCGCGCGTGAAACGCCAGGAGACTTTCCAGCACCCGCTGCATATAGGCGTCGCAGGCGTGGACTTCGTCGATGATCAGGACCTTGCGGAACAGCCCGAGCAGGCGCAGTGATTGATGGCGGCTGTGCAACACGGCCAGCAGTGCCTGATCCACGGTTCCGACGCCAGCAGATGCCAGCAGCGCCCGCTTGTTGTGATCCGCGAGCCAGGCCGTGCAGCGGGCAGAGGCCGTTTCATCCATTTCGTCACGATCGGAACCTCCCGGATCGCTGGGCAGCACGGTGCCTGCGAACGCCTCCACAAGATTGCGCTGACCATGCGCAAGCACCAGGCTCGGACTACCCGCGAACAGCGTGCGGTAAACCTCTGAAATGCGCCCGTACATGGCGTTGGCCGTGGCCATCGTGGGCAGCCCGATGAAGAAGCCATCCGCTTCGCCCGCCGCCATGAGGCGGTAGGCAAGCATGACCGCGGCTTCGGTCTTGCCCGCCCCCGTGACATCCTCGAGCAGATGAATCTGCGGCCCTTCGGCAAGCGCAGCCGACATAGCCCAATCCTGCAGTGGCGACGGCGCGGCGATACTCGGGAAAAGGTCGCTGAAAGAGCACCCCTCCCGAACAACCTCTGGCAACACACCGGCTGCGTCCAGTGCAGTCTTCGCGCGCTCCTGGGCAACAAGCCAGTACTCGTCGAGTGGAAGCACCTGATCACAGTAGGGGAAAAAGTCGGTATTCGAGCCGAGCCAATCCGCCAGCACCGCAACCCCCGCTACCCACCAGCTCACCGCACGACTGCTCTGCTCGAATGCATCCGGATCGGTAGCGGCCACTGTTTCGACAACAGAGGACGTCAGAAAGCGATCTCGCATCGCTCTGACGAAAGTCAAAGCTGCATCGGCATCATCGCGCCGGTCGAAATGGGACTCCCAGCTCTCGCTCGTATCGCGCGGCGGCTGGCCGTGATGACCGGTAACGGCACGCGCCCAAGCGTCGCAACCGTACAGTAGGTCGAGGGTCTCCGACCCGAACCAGCCTTCCGCCTCGACCCGACTCGCAAGCGGCTCGCCCCAGAACAGGAATCCGAGCGTGTCATGCCGGATTCGATACACCTTCGCGGCATTCGGCTGCCTGCCCCGAAGCGACAGGAACAGATCCGGCTTCTGCGACTGGAACGCCTCCGAGAATTTCCCGAGATCGTGAACCGCAAGCCAGAACGCCAGCCAGCCCTCGACCACATCCGCGTCCCATCCGAGTGCCTGCTGGAGGAGACCTCGAACGCTTCGGGCGCGCCGCAGGTACTCCGCGCCGACAGCGGCCACATCAAGGCTATGGAAGGGCAACCGGTGGAACTGCGCGCCTCGCTCCTGATCAGGATTCGCCTTTCCCCAGTAGGCGAAGTGCGCCGCCGCATCTTCCGTTGACATCCTCCGCCCCCCTGCCAGTCGCTGGTAAGCAACACAGTCGAACGCTACCGACTGGCCGGCTCATGAGATGAGCCTGCCGCCAACGCATTCCGTTGGAACCGGCTTCCATGGTGATGCAGTCGGCCAACAGAAGCTGATGATTACCGCAAAGTTACCTTCTCCGCTCGCGCGGAGCAATGATCAGGCGTCAGCACTCAGCAACAGATGCACCCGCCCGGTAGCGGTCAGCCGCTCGCGGTCTTCCTGCCAGCAGTCGACGCGCACGGCCGCGACGCGGCGGCCCTGCCGCAGGACCTGGCAGGCGGCGTAGAGGGTCTCGGTACGCGCGGAGCGCAGGTAGTCGAGCGAGAAGTCGATGGGCTTGGGCAGACGGTCCTGCTCCTCGTCGACCAGGACGGTGACGAGGGCCGTGGCTTCCATCAGGGCGGCGACGGCGCCGCCGTGGATCGCGGGCAGGCGGGTGTTGCCCACCAGATTGTCGCGGGCGGGCAGCCGGTAGACGGGCGCGGGGCCGGCGGTGTCGACCCGGATGCCCAGGTGCGCGGTATAGGGGATGTAGTCGAGCACGCCCTGGTAGTTGCGGTCGCGCCGGACGCGGTGCAGGGCAGCGGTGCGTGATTCGTTCATGCCTGGGCCTTCGTCTTGGCGGGGCGGCGCATGAAGCTGGCCGTGACCAGCGCCGCGGCTTCGTCGGCGCCTTCGGCGCGGATGTCGCAGCTGACGAAGCCGACCTCGGCGGTATGACGGTGGCAGTTGGCGCGCACGGTGAGCGGGTGCTCTACGGACACCGGGCGGAGATAGTCGATGCGCAGGTCCAGGGTGGCCACTGCCGTCAGCTCGCCGAGCGCCGACACGAAGGCGACGCCGCTGGCGGCATCGGCCAGCGTGAGCAGCACGCTGGGGAAGTAGACCCCGCGCTCGGGATCGCCGCAGAGGGCGGGCCTGCCGGGCAGGCGCAGGTCCACGACGCCGCCGGCGACGCGGACGACCTCGACGCCCAGATCGAGATTGTGCGGAATGCTCTCGACGAAGCGTTTGGCGACCTGAAGATAGAGGCTGTCATCCATATCGGGATCCGGCGCGGGCGCCCGCGCATTATCGCAGCGCCCGCACGCGGCGGCTTGCATCGGCTGCGCGAAGGGCGTATTCCTCGGGGTGAGGCCAGACGAGCTTGCTCGAGGAGGCACTCATGACGAGCAGAACGACGACCGCCGCCATGCCCGCCATTGCGGGCGGCGTCCCGGCACTCCGCCCCATCCGCTGGCTCCAGCGGGGCTGGTCGGACATGACGCGACACCCGGGCCCGAGCCTTGCCTACGGGCTCATCGTGACCACCATCGGGTTGCTGGTGCTGAGTTTCGGCAACCATCCCTACTTCGTGGCGGCAGCGGTGACCGGCTTCCTGCTGATCGGCCCGATTCTGTCCACCGGCCCGTGCGAGCTGTCCCGGCGCGCTGCCGCGGGCGAGGCGACCGGCTTCGAGGCATCGTTGACCCCGCTCACGCGCAATCGCGAGGGACTGACGCGCTTCGCCGCTCTCCTGCTGGCCGTCGGGGCGATCTGGTTCGGGGTTTCGACGCTGCTGCTGAGCTGGACCTTCGGCGACGCGGTACCGGCGACCACGACGGTGATGTGGGGCGACGCGCTGGCATCCGCCACCGCGGCCCAGTGGCTGTCCTACCTGAGCGCGGGCGGTGCGCTGGCGGTGCTGGTCTTCGCGCTGTCGGTGGTCGCGGTCCCGCTGCTGGTCGCGCGTGCCGACACCGATGCCGGCGACGCCATGCGCGCCAGTCTCGCCGCCTGCGGACGCAACCTGCCGGCGGCGGCGGTCTGGGCCCTGCTCATCGCGGCACTGGTGGCGGTCGGCTTCGCGACGCTGCTGCTGGCGCTGGTGGTGATCTTCCCACTGCTCGGTCACGCCACCTGGCACGCCTACCGGGATCTGACCGATTGACGCCACCCGCAACGAAGAAGCCCCGCCGAGGCGGGGCTTCCGGTACGACCGAGTGACGCGAGGCTTCAGAACATGAAGCCGACGCCGACGCGGATGTCGTCGAAGTCGGTCTCGGCGTCGCCGTCCTCGAGCTGGGTGAGGCGGTAGTCAGCGAAGATGCTGAACTGCGGCCCGACCAGGAAGCGGCCGCCGAAGCGGAACTCCGGTCCGTCGGTATCGTCGATCGACAGATAGCCGATGGAACCGTCGACGATGAAGCGCGGCGTCAGCGCCGCCTCGGCGCCGACGTGCACGCCGAAGCCGCTCTCGTCGTCGGAACCGGCGCCCGGGGCCTCGAGCTCGGCGTTGATGAACTCGGCACGCGCCAGCCACGAGGCATCGGCGTTGATCGGCGCCATGAAGCCGACACCGGCGCGCAGCTGCGTGAACTCGAGGTCGCTGTCGTCGTACTCGTTCTGCTGATACTCGCCGGAGAAGAACAGCTGGTCGGCGAACTGGGCACGGCCCTTGACACCGTAGCCATCACCATCGTCGTCGGCCGGACCGAAATCGACATCCGCGCTGGGCACGTAGTAGCCGTCGATGTAGTTCATGGCGTCGGCCTGCGCGGCCAGAGGCAGCGCCGCACCGGCGCCGAGCAGGGTGATACCCAGCAACTGCTTTTTCATGGATTGCTCCCGGTCTTGTTGATTATGGATGCCCGCACCGATGTGGGGCATCGACAGCGTACCGCACTCGCGTGTCAGCCTTCCGGCGTGCGGCGCGGCGGCGGCCCGTAGGCGTTGTCGCCGCTGTTGCCCTCCAGCACCATCAGGATCAGCAGCCAGATGCCGCCGATCAGCGGCACGAAGGCGATCAGGATCCACCAGCCCACCCGGCCGGTGTCGTGCAGGCGGCGCATGGTCACGCCGATGCCCGGCAGCAGGATGGCGAGCGCGTAGATCGTGCCCAGCAGCCCCATGCCGCCCATCATCCCGATGGTGCCGAGGGCGCCGTCGATCACCGCCAGCACGATCCCGATGATGAGATTGAAGAGGAAGAACATCCAGTACTCGGTGCGTCCGGCACGCCCGTCGAACTTGGCGTAATCCTTGAGAACCGCCAGATACCAGTTCATGCGCTGCTCCCTGCTCGTTTGCGAAGGGGCCAGACTATCCGGGGCCACCGATCACGGCAGCCCCGGGAATCCGTGACATCGTGATGCGCGTCTCAGCGCGCGGGCACGACCGCGTCGGCGGGCACCACCGGCAGCACCACGCTCGACGGCCGGTCCGGACCGGCATGGATGCTGATGACGCCGAGCAGCTGGTCGATGAGATCCGCCACCGGCGGCAGACCGTGCGGGAAGTCGCCCGGGCCGATGGCCACGCGCAGGCGGTGGCCCTCGGGGATGACGAAGCTGCTCGGGAATATCTCCACATTCACCGGCACCACGTTGCCGATGCCCGGCACGTCGCGTGCCTCACGCGTGAACAGGTGCCACGGCTGGATCATCTCGCCGTCGAGGTAGCGCGAGCGCTCCGGATCGACGGCGCGCATCGAGGCGTTCAGCAGCCCGTGCGTGAGCTCCCGCGAGCGGCCCTGCTCGTCGACCAGCGTGAGGCGCACGTTGACGCCGGTATCGGGCGCCGAACTGCTCACCCAGAGATCCGCCTGGATGGGACCGTTGACGGCGTAGTCGGCCTCCATCGGCGGCGTCGTGTAGGTGAGCTCGATGATCTCGTTGAGCCGGTTGTCGGCCGCGCACGGCGGCGCCACGATGCCGAGGATGCCGGCGGTCCACTGCGACGCGCTCGACGAGCACAGGCCGTTCACCGGGATCTGCAGCGTGCGGTCCACTCCGGCCTCCGCGGGCGCCTCGGGCGCCAGCTCGCCGCCGGGCTGCAGATACCAGCGCTCGGCGCGTGCGGCCGGATGCGGCCAGTCGGCGGCCACGGACCAGTCCTCCCGGCCCCAGTAGTACTGGGTGACGGTGGGCTGAGCCTCGGTACCGCTGCGCATGTCGCGCAGGTGCCGGTCGAACCATTGCAGCGCCATCTGATCCATGCTGGGCAGGCCGGCATCCTCGAGCCCGGCGCCGAATGAACCGCCGACGTGCTCCCAGGGTCCGATCAGCAGCTTCGCTTCGTTGTTGCGCCGGATGGCCTCGTAGAGCATGGGCTCGCCGCGCTGGAAGATATCCTTGAGCCCGCCGACGATGAAGGTCGGCACGCGCACGTCATCGGCCACCTCGATCGGCGAGCGCGTGCGCCAGAACGGGCCGTCGTAGGCGATGTCCCCGCCCAGCACGGCCTGCGCGATGATCGGCACCTGGAAGGTGGTGATGGCGGCGGTCAGGTTCTGCAGCGCCGAGCTGATGTAGAGCGCCGGGTTCTGCAGCGTGTCCACGGTCGGCACGACGCTGAGGGCGGTGACCAGGCCCATCCACAGCGGAATGAAGCCGATGTTGGTCTGCCCGCCGGAGAACACGATGTCGCGGTAGCCATCGCCCATGGGCACGATGGCGAAGGCGGCCTCGTGCGCCGGGTGCTGCTGCGCTGCCGCCAGCAGCTGCGTGATGCCCATGAAGGAGGCGCCCCAGGTGCCGATGCGCCCGTTGCTCCAGGGCTGACTGGCGGCCCAGTCGAGGACCTCGTAATAGTCCGCCTGCTCGGTCTCGCTGAATGCCTCCCAGGCGCCCTCCGAACTGCCGGTGCCGCGCACGTCGACCGACACGTGGGCGTAGCCGCGCTCGACCAGGTAGTTGTTGAAGGCGGGGATGGCGGGAATGCCGCGGTTGTAGCCGGTCAGCGTCACCAGTACCGGGAACGGCCCCGCTGCAGGCTCTCCGTCTTCGCCGGCCGGCAGCCGAACCGCCGTGGCCAGACGCACGCCGTCGCGCATGGTGATGGGCTCGGCGGGCAGCGTGACCGAGCCCGGATACTCGACGGGCCGTTCGTACGCCGTCCAGCGTGCATCGATGGTCGATTGCCCTGCGGCACCCTGGTCGCTGCCGGAGCAGGCCGCGAGCACGGCCACGGTTGCCGGTAGCAGGAGCACGCCCGCGCGGCGCAGTAGTCGGTTCACTGGTGGATCCCCCGTATCAGACACTTGTCATTTTCAGTATACGTCGTCGCGCGTTGTGGAAGCCAAAAAAAACGCCGGCAACCGAGGCTGCCGGCAAGACCCCCAACACAAATCGTCACGCCCTCGACTACGGCGACCCCCGTACCTGCACCACCTGCTGGAAGGTGGGGCGGTTGGTCCAGTGAATGGCGGGAACCGGCAGGAAGGTAAGCGGAACGTGCTCGACCGCATCGCACGCTTCGACCGTTCCACAGTCCGCGCCTTTCGCGTAACTGTCAAGCTGCGTGCCGTCCCACGCGGCGACGTTGCCGATGCCGCCGAGATCGGCGAGCGCATCGTCCAGCGCCGTCAGAACGGCATCCCGGCACACCGCCGGATCGTCGCTGCCGGCGCAGCGCAGCGCGCGGTACGGCGTGTGACCGGGCACCTCCAGTGCCATCTCTAGCAGGCGCTTCATGTGCTCGTACCAGCCGGCCTGATAGGCGGAGCCCTGGGACCGCGGAGCGTCGTACCGGCCCTGCAGCACGGTGGGCAGCCCCTCGAACTGCGGCAGCATGGTGTCGATCAGCCGCTCGTACCAGGCGTCCATCAGCACTACCGCGGCGCGCTGGTCGTAGGCACCGTCGTTGTCGCGGTCGCGACGGTAGGCACCGAGCCCGCTGCCGCCGTCGATCCAGTTGCGCGAGCCGGCATCCATCCAGTTGCGCATCAGCCCCGCCACCTGCTGCTGGGCATCGTCCAGATCGCCGGTCTCCATCAGCCGCAGCAGCAGCGGCAGCACGGTCTGGCCGCGCAGATCGGTGAACGCGGCGTCGGCGAGGATCTCGGTGACCGTGCCGATGTCGTGCTTGCGCCCGGCGTCGGCGACGGCATCGAGCCGGTCCACCAGCATGTCGACGCGATGCGTCGGACCGTAGCTGCCGTTGGCGTCCGACGCCCACCAGCCGCGCGCCGGCGCGTTGTTCCACTGCGCGATGTAGGGCTGGTTGACGACCTGCGGGTGTGCTTCCATGGCCAGATAGCCGTCGAACTCGAAGTAGCCGTCACGCAGGGGGTCGCCCTGCGCCACCGGCGTGGCCGGGTTCGGGAAGCTGACGGCACCGGCGTCGTCGTCGCCGCCGTAGGCATCGAAGAAGCCGGCGTTGAAGGGCACGCTGGCGCTGGCGATCTGGCCCTGCCATTCGAAGCGCCCGTCGCCCCACACCGGCAGCTCGGGATGGTGCTCGGGATGGCGCTCGGGATACAGGCCGCTGTGGAAGACAGCGGCGTCCTCGGCATCGGCGTACAGCCAGTTGAACGAGCCGGTGACGCTGTTGAACAGCTTGCGGAAGCTGTCGAAATCCTGCACCACGTTGGTGGTGGCGAGCGCGAAGGACGGCGCGGTCTCCAGCTCGCCGAAGAAGGTCGCCCGCTGCAGCGACAGCGCCACCGGCTCGCCACGCACGGTCCCGGTCGCGAAGATCGGTCCGTAGTGCGTGCGGATCACCGAGCGCACCACGCGCTGCGGCAGCGGCGGCCCGCCCAGCGCCACCGACGCCACCGTGGGCAGCGCCGTCCACTCGTCCAGGCGGCGATACAGCGCCCGGCACTGCATGCCCTGGCCGTCGCCGACGTCGACCAGATAGCCGTCCGCGAGCAGCGTGCCGTTGTCGTCGGTCTCGCGCGTCGCGGGCGTGCCGTCGGTATTGCAGAGCTTCGACACGCGCACGTCGACCAGATCGGAGTTGCCGGAAGTCGCGCTCCAGGCATGGTCGGGCCCGCGCCCGATGTTGATGTAGGGCAGGTCGCCGAACACCACGCCGCGGCCGTTGAAGTCGAGCGGCCCCGGATCATCGCCGCCGGACTTGATGGCGACCTCCCACAGCAGCTGCGGCGCGAAGTAGCTCGCCTGCGGTCCGAACACCGCGATGGGCGCGTTCTCGCGCGTCCGGGAGGCCGCCACGACGACGCCGTTGGACATGGTCCGGGGCAGCGGCAGACCGGCGGCAGCGAGGTGCCGGCGCGCGCTCTCGCCGGGCGAGACCCCGGCGCGGATCGCGCGCCGCCCCGGCCGCACCCGCCCGGGCCGCATCGGCGGTTCGGTGAGCGCGACCCGGACGCGGGCTGCGCGCGCATCCGACGACGCGGCGGACTGGATCGTCAGACAGGTCTCCAGCGCGCTGCCGGCATCGAGCAGGCAGCCGAGCAGGTCGCCCGCCAGCGGCAGATCCGGCAGCAGCGGCAGCCCGCCGATGCCGAGCCCGCCCAGCACGTTGCCCGTCACCGCGCCCAGCGTTTCGCCCGGTCCGGCGTTGCCGACCAGGAAGGTGGCGCGGGTCTCGAAGCTGCCCGGGTCGAGAATGGCAGCGCCTTCCGGCAGGGCCTGCGGGCAGGCCTCGCTGACCGAGGCCGGCGACTGCGTGGCGAAGGTGCGCGCGTTGACGCTGTAGTGCGTGCCCGGATCCTGGGCATGGCGCACATCGCGCCAGAACTCGCAGGCCTGCTGGGGCACCGCGCCGCTGTCCGGCCCGAACCCGGGATCGAGCGCCTGCAGCAAGCGCAGGTTCTGGTGCTCGCCGCCGCCGCCGATGGCGAAGATCGACTGGATCAGCGTGGCCGATGCCACGATGTCGGTGCGCGTCCAGTCGCGCGGCGGAAACACCGGCGGCACGCTGGGCAGATCGCCCACCTGCAGCGCCAGCGTGGCGTACTCCGGCGGGATCTCGGCGACGCCCGCACCGTTGAGGGTGTCGAGGTAGGCGTTGATGCCGTCGACCATGGCGTCGACATCCTGGACGATGAGATCGCCCAGCGCCCCGAACTTGGCGCGGGCGCGTTCGACCATCGCCTCCAGCTCGGCCTCGCTGTAGCCGGCGAATGCGGCGAGATCGGCGTCGAAGCCCAGCGTGTCGGGCGCCGCGCCGAGGAACTCGCTGAAGCGCCCGCGCCCGACGTTGCGCAGTGCGTCGTGCAGCCAGAGGCGGTCCTCGGCGGAGGCATAGCCGAAGCCGTACATCGCGTCGCGGCGGGTATCGCCCTCGACGAAGGGCACGCCCCAGCCATCGCGCCGGATGGTGACCTGCCCCCCGAACGGGGTCGCCAGCGTGGTGGTCTCGGCGACCGTATCCGGCTCCAGACCGGCCGGCTTGTAGTAGTTGCAGGCGAGATCCGACCGGGTGGCGTGCTCGCCGATGCTCCGTGGCGGCTCGCAGGGTGCTGCGCGCAGGTTCTCCTCGGCATGGGCGAGGTTCTCGTAGAGCTGCAGCTGATCGTCGTAGTTGTCCGGATAGCTGAGCACCGGCCCGACCGGCGCACCGACGCCGCCCGCCGAATTGCCGTTGCTGCCCGGCGGCACCGCGTTGAGGAACACGCTGCCGGCAGGCGAGGCGCGGTCGGGCGGGTCGCCGGGACCATCACCGGGCTGCGCGGCAGGGGGCTCGCTGCCACCGCACGCGGCCAGAAGCAGAGCGGCCGCAGCCGTCAGGCCACGGTACGGTCGGGGGTGCATCATCGGTCTCCTCCCAATCGAGATGCGCATTTCTTGTCGTGTCGCTGTGTTGCACTATCGTGAAGCGCGACCCGATGCGCCATCGTGAAAATGCACCAAGTCACCACCCTCGCCTGCCTGCCCGACGACGCCATGGAACGCTTCCTGGCCGCGCACGGCATCGCCCTGACGCGCGTCGCGGACGGCGCCGACATCCCCGCCAGCTACTGGGGCGCGCCTGAGGCCGGTGTCATCGGCGACACGCTCTACGCGCGCGGCGACACGCCGGTGCACTCGCTGCTCCACACCGCCTGCCACGTGCTCTGCATGGGCGACGAGCGGCGCGCGGCGCTGCACACCGACTGCGGCGGCAGCGACATCGAGGAAGCGGCCGTCTGCTACCTGCAGTGCCTGCTCGCCGACACGCTGGCCGGCTACTCGCGCGACCGGCTCTTCGCGGACATGGACGCCTGGGGCTACAGCTTCCGGCTGGGCAGCGCGCGGGCCTGGTTCGAGAACGATGCCGACGATGCGCGCGCTCATCTCGAAGACGCCCCGCTGCCGGACGGGACGCGCAACCACCTGCCAGGACTGCAATTTTCCTGACAGTGGCGTTCAGTCGATGCTCACCGGGCGCGCGGTACACAGGCGCCTCATTCACGACAAGGGGCGTGTCCATGCAACCCCAGGCATTGATCAGAGGCATTCTGGTGGCAGGCGCCGGCGCGACGATGCTGGCCACCGCAGGCTGCAGTGACAGCAACGACGGCAACGGACAGGGGGGTGATTCGGCTTCGGTACGCCTCTCCGTCACCGATGCGCCGGTCGACGATCTGGCAGCGGTCAACGTGCGCTTCACCGGCGTCACCTTCAATCCGGCCGGCGACGATGGCGACGATGACGGCAGCGACCGCATCAGCTTCGACTTCGAGCCGCGCACCATCGATCTGCTGTCGTTGACCGGCGGCGATACGGAGATCCTCATCGAGGAGGAGATCCCCGCCGGCAACTACGAATGGATCCGGCTGGAGGTCGAGGCCGAGCGCGGTGCCATGGATTCCTTCGTCGTGGAGAACGGCGGCGGCGAAGTCTCGCTGTTCATCCCGAGCGGATCGCAGCGCGGCCTGCAGCTCAACGGCCCGTTCGCGATCACGGCCAACCAGGGGGCGCGCTACGCCGTGGACTTCGATCTGCGGGCATCGGTCAACGATCCGCAGGGCTTCCCCGACTACATCCTGCGACCGACCCTGCGCGTGGTCGACGTCCGCGAGGCGGGCAGCATCGGCGGCACGGTCGATCCGGCGCTGTTCACCGACGTCGCCGCGTGCGACGCCGACGCGGCCACCGGCGCCGGCACGGCGGTGTACGTCTACGACGACACCGACACTGCACCCGACGACATCGGCTCCGGCAACCCGCCGGTGGCCACTGGACGCGTCACGCTGGACGAGACGTCGGGCGAGTTCGTCTACACCGTCGCCTTCCTGCCGCCCGACGACTACCGCGTCGCGTTCACCTGCCAGGCGCGCGCCGATGATCCGGAACGGGACGACGACATCGCGTTCCCGGTCGTGAACGACACCGCCGTGGTGGCGGGCGCCACCGCCGAGGTCGACTTCGCCGCCCCGGCCGACGAGGGCGAGCCCCAGTAGAACGCGCGGTCAGTGCTGCGCGGAGGGGGAATCGTCCCCCTCCGCGTCTGCCTCGTTGACCGCGTCGACGTAATGCCAGGCGCCGTTGCGGCCCTGCGACTTGACGCGGTAGAGCGCTGCATCGGCCTCCTCGATCATGAGGTCGATCTCCGCGACCTCGGCCTGCGCGGGCTCGCATGTCGTCGCTCCGACGCTGACCGTCAGCACGCCCTGCGGCGCGCGCTGATGCGGCATCCCGGCCGCCTCCACGGCTGCCCGTATGCGCCGCGCCACGCGCAGCGCGCCCGCCGCGTCGGTGCTCTGCAACAGCAGCGCGAACTCCTCGCCGCCGAAGCGCGCCGCGACGTCCACGCTCCGCCGCGCGCACCCCGACAGGAATCCGGCCACCGCGACCAGCGCTTCGTCACCGGCGCTGTGCCCGTAGTGATCGTTGTACGGCTTGAAGTGGTCGATATCCACGATCAGCAGGGAGAGCGCCTCGTGATGCCGGCGCGCGCGTCCGAGCTCGTGCTCGAACTGGTCGAGGAAGTAGCGGCGGTTGCGCAGCCCGGTCAGCGCGTCGTGATAGGCCAGATACTCCAGTCGCGCATTGCTGTCGGCAAGCGCCTGACGGCTCTGCACCTGATCGTCGATGTCGACGATGGCCCCCACCGCCTCCCGGATGGCGCCGTCCTCGGTGCGCACGACGTGGCCGCGCACGTTGAACCAGCGATGCTCGCCGCTGCGCACCCGCAGGCGGGCCGTGGCGTCGAACAGCGCGCCGTGCCCGAGCTGCCGGTCGAGCGTGGCCCCGAAGTCGACGCGGTCATCGGGATGCAGGAGCGCGACCACCGAATCGGGGGCGTCGGGATCGTCCGGCTCCCAGCCCAGCAGCTCGCAGAAGCGCGGCGAGACCCAGCGCTTCTCGCTGCCCTCCACGCGCCATCCCCATGCGCCCGCCTGGATGCTGTGCAGCACGAGCTGCAGGTAGGTCTCGCTGCTGCGCAGCGCATCCGCCGCCACCGCCTCGGCGCCCACCACGCGCAGGGCGCGGGCGTAGTACTCGAGGCTCGCCAGCATCAGGATGAAGAAGAGATTGCCGAACACCAGCCACAGCAGTAGCGCCACCATGCCGTCGCGCGCCAGATCGAAACCGGTGTGCACCGCGACCGCGGCGAGCACGACCACGAGCTGCGCCGCGTAGAACGCCCACAGTCGGCGCAGGCCGGCGCGGGTGGGCTTGAGCACGATGAGCCCGATGTAGACCAGGCCGGTGAAGCCGAAGATCGGGCGGAAGGCGCTCTGTGCCGGGTCCTGCATCGGCGGGCCCCAGGCACTGAACAGCAGGGGCAGCGCGTAGGCCGCCACGATCAGCGCCGACAGCACATCGGACAGCCGTGCCCGCGCGCGACGCGAAAGCGGCAGCAGGGCAATGCCCATGGCCACCACGCAGAGCGCGCTGACCACGAGCATCGCGGTGGCCTCGATGCGGCCGAAGGTGCCGTAGCTCTGGAGGATCAGGATGCCGGAAACCGCGCTCACCGCGGCGAAGAAGGCCCCCAGCACCTCCGTCCGGCGCCGGTATGCGGCCACGTCGGCGACGGCCGCGTGCTCGAGCGGGCGCTCGGTGTCCACGCGTCCTGCTCCGGGTCAGGTCACGATTTCGGCGCTCCGGAAGCCTGCGCGGCGACCGCTTCGGCGGCGCGCTGGGCGGCTTCGGGATCGCCCAGATAGCGGTAGTCCGTCACGCTCAGATCGTCGCCGAGCTCGAACTGCAGCGGAATACCGGTGGGGATGTTGACCTCGGTGATGGTGTCCTCGGGCACATCCAGCAGATACTTGTAGAGCGCCCGCAGCGAATTGCCGTGGGCGGTCACCAGCACGGTGGCGCCGGCGCGCAGCTGCGGTGCGATGTGGTCGTGCCAGTAGGGCAGCACGCGCTCCAGCGTCGTGGCCAGCGACTCGGTCGCCGGCAGGACGCGGGCATCGAGCGCGGCATAGCGACGATCGAAGCGCGGGTGGCCGGCATCGTCTTCGGCCATCGGCGGCGGCGGAATGTCGTAGCTGCGCCGCCAGACCTTGACCTGGTCCTCGCCGTGCCGCGCCGTGGTCTCGGCCTTGTCCAGTCCCTGAAGGCCGCCGTAGTGGCGCTCGTTGAGCCGCCACGACTTGTGCACGGGCAGCCACATCTGGCCCATGGCGTCTATGGCCAGGTTGAGCGTGCGGATGGCGCGCATCAGCACGGAGGTATGCGCCACATCGAAGGCCAGCCCCTCGGCAGCCATCAGCTCGCCGGCGGCGGTGGCCTCGGCGCGGCCCTGATCGGTGAGATCGACATCCACCCAGCCGGTGAAGCGGTTCTCGAGATTCCACTGGCTCTGGCCGTGGCGCAGGAGTACAAGCTTGCGGGTCATCGTCCTTCCCTGTTGCGTATGGGATTGCGGCGCGGCGCCTTCAGGACGCCGCATGCCGGTTCTTGAGCCGCACGTAGTGTGCGGCCGAATAGCGCAGCCATTCGCGCTCGTCGTCGGTCAGGGGCCGCGCCGCCGTGGCGGGCGCGCCCCGATACAGCCAGCCGCCCTCGAGGTGCTTGCCGGGCGGCACCAGACTGCCGGCAGCGAGATAGACCTCGTCGTCCAGCACCGCGCCATCCAGCACCAGCGACCCCATGCCGATCAGGCAGCGATCGCCGATCGTGCAGGCGTGCAGCGTGACGCCATGGCCGACGGTGACATCGTCGCCCACCACGAGGGGCTGGCCGCCCGGGCTGTAGGGCCCGTCGTGCGTGACGTGCAGCGTGCTGTTGTCCTGGATGTTGCTGCGCGCGCCCACGGTGATGCGATGCACGTCGCCGCGCACCGCCGCCATCGGCCACACCGATGCATCGGCGCCCAGCGATACCTCGCCGAGCACCAGCGCCTGCGCGTCCACCCAGGCGCCGTCGCCGAGCACCGGCGTGTGTGCCTCGAAGCTACGGATCACTGCTGCAGCTCCACCTCGTCGTCGTCGCCGATCGCGCGCGGCTTGCTGCGTTCCACCGGAGCCGGTGCGCTGGGAGTGGTCTCGGCGACGCCGGCCTGCTCGTCGATGAACGACACGATCTGGTCGAGCACGTCGACATTCTTGCGGAACGGACGCGACAGCGCGGTCACCGTGCAGCCGTGACTGCCCACGCCCGGCACGCAGGGAATGCTCTCGTAGAACACCGTGGTCACCGGCGCGCCCGCCTTGCGCAGCGCCGCCGCGAGGTTCTCGGAGTTGCTGATCCAGGTGGTGACGTCGTCGCGCGCATGCACCAGCAGCGACGGCGGCGCGTCCGGGTTGGCGAAGCGCACCGGCTGCGACAGCGGGTAGCGGTCGGGCGGCCCGAATATCTCGGCGAGATCGGCGTCCTTGATGGGGAGGAAATCGTAGGCGCCGGCGAGACCGATGAAGCCGGACAGCGGGTCGCGCACGCCGGCGTTGTCGAGATAGCGCCGGTCCAGTGCCAGCAGCGCCGCCATGTGCGCCCCCGACGAATGCCCCATGACGAAGATCGAGCGCGGATCGCCGCCATAGGTGCCGACGTTGTCGCGCACCCACTTCACGGCCCGGGCGGCGTCGTCCATGAAGCCGGCCATGCGCACGTCGGGATACTTGCGGTAGTCCACCAGGGCCGCGACGATGCCGCGCGAGCTGAGCGCTTCGCCGACGAACTTGTACTCGTCCTTGCTGCCCTGCGACCAGCGGCCACCGTGGAAGAAGACCACCACCGGCGCGCGCGAATCGAGACCGCGCGGCGTGTACAGGTCGAGACGCCGACCGTCGCCCATGGCGTAGGCGATGTTGGCGGCAGCCTCGTACTGCGTATCCGGAGTGACCGCGTTGAGCATGCCCAGCCCGGAACAGCCGCCGAGCAGGATGCCGATCATCAGCAGGATTGGGAGGCGCATGACGGTTCGGGGGTGCACCGGAGCGGAAATGACGCCAGAATCATACCTGCCAAGACCGGTGCGAGCGGCGCACCGGCGCACGGGAACAGGGGGTAACCGTGATCGGATGGGTCGTGCTGGGCGTGATCGCCGCGGTGCTGGCGGTCTACACCATCATCATCTACAACGGTCTGGTGCGGCTGAAGCATGCCGTGGCCCAGGCCTGGTCCAACATCGACGTGCTGCTGCGCCAGCGCCACGACGAGCTGCCCAAGCTGGTCGAGACCTGCCGCCAGTACATGCAGTTCGAATCCGAGACGCTGGAGAAGGTGACGCAGGCGCGCGCCGCCGCGGACAGCGCCCGCCAGCAGGGCGACGTCAAGGGCGTCGGCGGCGCCGAGACCATGCTGCGTTCGGGGCTCGGCAAGATCATGGCCACGGTCGAGGCCTACCCGGAGCTCAAGGCCAACCAGAGCTTCGCGCAGCTGCTGTCGCGCATCAGCGGGCTCGAGGAAGCGATCGCGGACCGGCGCGAGTTCTACAACGCCGCCGTCAACGCCAACAACGTGCGCGTCGAGCAGTTTCCGGACGTGCTGGTGGCGCGCATGATGGGGTTCGGCGCGGCGGAGCTGCTGGTGTTCTCGGAAGAGGAGCTCGCCGACGTCGACGTGCGCAGCCTGTTCGCGCCGGACTGACATGCACGATGCGCTGGCGGCGCTGCGCGGCTGGGCCGCGTCGGCGCCGGACAACGAGTTCTGGATCGCCTGCGCCGTGCTGGCGGCGCTGCTTGCCATCGGCACCTGGCAGGGCTTCGCGCGCCTGCGCCGCGCGCGTCTGATCGAGGACACCCCGACCCAGCGCGTGCGCTCCGCCGCGCAGGGCTACGTCGAGCTCGAGGGCCGCGCGCGCTGGATGCCGGGCCCCGGGATCTTCTCGCCGCTGTCGCGCTCGCCGTGCGTATGGTGGACCTACAAGATCCAGCAGCAGCGCGGCAGCGGCCGCAACCGGCGCTGGCATACCCTGGAATCGGGCACCAGCGACGATCTCTTCCTGCTCGACGACGGCACCGGCGAATGCGTCATCGACGCCGACGGCGCGCTGGTCTACGCCGACGTCAAGCGCCAGTGGCGGGGTGCCACCCGCCGGCCCATGCGCATCCCGAAGCCGGATTCGGGATGGCTCGGCCGGATCGGCTTCTCGTTCGGCTCTTACCGCTATGTCGAACGATGCATCAGCGCCGAGGCGCCGCTGCATGCCATGGGACGCTTCGATACCGCCCGCGCCGCGCGCGCCGACGACGAGGCCTCCGAGGTACGCGCGCTGCTCGGCGAGTGGAAGCGCGATCGTGCCTCGCTCATCGAGCGCTTCGATGCCGACGGCGACGGCACCATCGATCTCGACGAGTGGGAACGTGCGCGCAGCGCGGCGCTGGAAACCGTGCGGCAGCGCCAGGCCGAAGCGCCGGTACCGGACGACGTGCATGTCATGCGGCGCAGCGGCGATGGCCGGCCCTTCGTGCTGTCGACCTGGCCGCAGGACAAGCTGGCGCGCTACAAGCGCATCACCGGCTTCGCGCTGCTCGCCGCCGCGAGCGGCGCGGCGGTCCTCCTCGCCGCGCTGCTCGAAGCGCGCGTGCTGCCGACCTGAGCCGACCGCCTAGAAGCGATAGCCCACGCCGATGGCGAGGACCCACGGATCCAGGTCCACGTCGACCCGCGTGGTGCCGTCGTCCATGCGCACGCTGGCCGTGGTGTCGATATCGATGACCCGTGCATCCGCGTTCAGCAGCCAGCCACCGCCGAGCAGCCAGTCGGCGCCGATCTGCCCGGCCAGACCGAAGGAATCGTCCACGCTGATCTCGCGTACGCCGATCGCGCGCGCATCGGCGCCGACGCTGTCGTCGAGCATGAGCGTCGCGTTCAGCCCGAAGCCGACGTAGGGCTGCAGCTGCGCCCCGGGGCGGAAGTGATACTGCAGGCTGAGGGTCGGCGGCAGCTGCTCGACCTCGCCCAGCGATGCGCCGTCCAGCGCCCCGCCCTCGATGTGCAGCGCGTGCGTGAACGGCGTGGCCGCGAGCAGCTCGACCGCGAGATGCTCGGTCAGTGCATAGGACACGGTCAGCCCGAGCTGGAGCTCGTTGTCGACCGCGACCGTGGAGCCGGTCAGCGTGCCATCGTCGGCGCGCGGACCCCGTGCATTGGCGGTGCTCTCGTCCGGCACCACCCAGACCGCACCGCTGCGGACCGTCCAGTCCCCGGCGGCGGCGTGTGCCGCTCCGGCCGTCATTGCCACGCCGGCTGCGATGAGCCGTACCGCATTGCTGATTGGAAACATCGTTTTCTCCCGTTCGACGAGCCACTCCGGGCTCGGCGCCACACTAGGCGGCGCCCGGCACGCGGGCACTGACCCAGGTCAGCGCCCGCTCGCCGCCCGCGCGCTCTGCAACAATGGCGGCATGGACGACACCACCGGCTTCAACCCCCTCCTCGATCTCGCCGAGCGCGAGGGCGCCCTTCCCGACTACGCCGCGATCCGGCCCGAGCACGCCGAACCCGCGCTGGACACGGTGCTGACCGAGAACCGCGCCCGCATCCAGTCGCTGATCGCGAGCGGCGCGTCGAACTGGCACGATCTTGCCGAACCGCTGGAGCTGCTCGACGAGCGCGTGCACCGGGTCTTCGGACCGGTATCGCATCTCTTCGCGGTCTGCTCGACCGCCGAGTGGCGTGCCGCCTACAACGCCTGCCTGCCGAAGCTGACCGCCTACTCGCTGGAGCTGGCGCAGTCGCGCCCGCTCTACGAGGCCTGGCAGCGACTGCGCGACAGCGATGCCTTCGATGCGCTCGACGAGGCCCGCCGCGCCACCGTCGAGCACAACCTGCGCGACTACCGGCTCGCCGGCGTGGCGCTGGAGGACGGGCCGCGCGATCGCTTCCGCACCCTGTCCATGCAGCTCTCGGAGCTGGGCACGCGCTTCGAGGAGAACGTCCTCGACACCACCCAGGCCTGGCGCATGACGGTCCCCGACCGCACCCGTCTCGCAGGCATGAGCGAGGACGCCATCGAGGCGGCGGCCGAGCGCGCGCGTACCAACGGCGAGGACGGCTTCCGCCTCACGCTCGACTTCCCGAGCTTCGATGCGGTGATCCGGCACGCGGACGACCGCAGCCTGCGCGAGACCGTCTACCGGGCCTGGAGCACGCGCGCTTCCGACGCCGGCCCGCACGATCCGGCCCGCGACAACACCCCGATCATGGCCGATATCCTGGCTGCGCGGCACGAGCAGGCGCAGCTCCTCGGCTTCAGCGACTACGCCGCCCTGTCACTGGCGCCCAAGATGGCGGACAGCCCCGACACCGTCGAGCGCTTCCTGCTCGACCTCGCCGCGCGGGCGCGGCCGCGTGCCGAAGCCGAGCTCGCGGAGCTCACCGCCTTCGCCCGCACGCACGGCGGGCCCGAGACCCTCGCCCCCTGGGACACCGCGTACTACGGCGAGAAGCTCCGCGAACAGCGCCTGGGGCTGTCGGATGCACAGCTCAAGCGCTACTTCCCGCTCGACGCGGTCATCGATGGCCTGTTCGAGCTCATGCGCACGCTCTACGGCGTGCATGCGGAAGCGGTATCGGGCCTGCCGGCATGGCACGAGGACGTCACCGCCTATCGTCTCAGCGAGGAGGACGGGACCGAGATCGGTCTCTTCTTCCTCGATCCCTACGCCCGCCAGCACAAGCGCGGCGGTGCCTGGATGAACGACGGCCGCTCGCGGCGGCGCAACGCCGAGGGCCTGCAGACGCCGGTGGCCTACCTGGTCGGCAACTTCACGCCGCCGCTGAGCGGACGCCAGCCGCTGCTCACCCACAGCGAAGTGCTGACCCTGTTCCACGAGGCCGGCCACGGGCTGCATCACCTGCTGACGCGCGTCGACGTCGCGGCGGTGTCGGGCATCAACAACGTCGCCTGGGACGCCGTCGAGCTGCCCAGCCAGTTCATGGAGAACTTCTGCTTCGATCGCTCCTTCGTCAAGCGCATGAGCCGCCACGTCGACACCGGCGAGCCGCTGCCCGACGCGCTGCTCGACAAGCTGCAGGCCGATCGCCGCTTCGGCGCCGGCATGGCCACGCTGCGCCAGATCGAATTCGCGCTGTTCGACCTGCGTCTCCATCGCGATTTCGATCCCGCTGCCGGGGCGCGCGTGCAGGAAACGCTGAACGCAGTGCGCGATGCGGTCGCCGTCATCCATCCGCCGGCCTACAACCGCTTCCCGAACAGCTTCTCGCACATCTTCGCCGGTGGCTACGCCGCGGGCTACTACAGCTACAAGTGGGCCGAAGTGCTGTCGGCCGACGTCTTTGCGGCATTCGAGGAGAACGGCGTGCTCGATGGCGAGACCGGTCGCCGCTTCCGCGACACCGTGCTCGCGCTCGGCGGCACGCGCGACGCGGGCGAGCTGTTCCGCGCCTTCCGCGGCCGCGATCCCTCGATCGATCCGCTGCTCAGGCAGGACGGGCTGCTCGACGCCGCCTGAAACCGCGCCTGCGCGCGTCGGCGGCGCGCAGCGGGGTGCCGCGCGGCGCTAGTCGCCGGAGTCCGCCCCCGCGGCATTGCCGGTGCGCGCGACGATGGCTGCGCGCAGCGCGCGCAGCTGCTCGCGCACCGCCTGCGAATGCTCGGGCCCCAGCCGCAGCATCAACTTCTGGCCGGAGGAAAGCGCCTCCAGCCCCGGGTCGGCGAACTGGTAGAGGACGCGCGGCCGCACCAGGCGATAGCGCTCGCGCGCGGGCGGCGCCGCCAGCAGGTGGTCGATGATCGCGATGAAGCGGTCGTTGAAGTAGTCCTCGTCCTGGCCGAGCGAGGCGAAGGCCTCCTGCAACAGCGGGTAGTAGCGCACGTAGAGGGCCGCGAGCGTCTCGGCATCGGGGGTCGTGAAGGCGGCGACGTAGGGTTCGTAGCGATCGGCATTGGCAGCGCTCCATTCGAAGCGATCCTCGCCCTGCCGATCCACTTCGGGCACACCCTCGGCGTCCTCGACCGGCCACATGCTGAGCGGCGCGATGGTGCCGTCCAGGCTGTTGACGGTCACGACGAACTTCTCGATCAGGCGCTCCGGTACCAGACGCGCCTCCAGCAGCGCGGCACCCGGCAGGGCGCCGGTGGCGTCGCGCACGGCATCGTCGGAGTTCCCGAGCGCGGGCAGCGGGGTACGTTCGGGAGCGGCCGCGTCTCCGTCGGGATCGTCGCCGGCGTCATCGGTGCCGGTCCCGGCCGGCGACTCGACCAGCGGGTAGTCCGGCGGTTCGGGCGGCGTCGTTCCCTCGTCGTCGCCGTCACGGTTGTAGGTGACCGATGTGGCGGGGCGATCGGCATTCCGCTCGCCCTCGCCGTCGAGATACCACCACGCACCGCCGCCGATGACGGCGACGACCACCAGCGCGGCGATCCAGCCGGCACGGCTCATGCGCATCCTCCCGGTGAACGGAACGCGGGGCTCGGAGTGAACGGGGTCATGCGGGCATCTCCCGGCGTGCCTGCTGACGCAGGCTGTCGATGAGTTGATCCTTCTCGGACCAGAATTCGCTCACCCAGTTCTGCACCCGCTTGCGGAAGGCCTCGTCGCCTGCGTAGTCGCCGTGATAGAAGTCGCTCGGCACGCGGATCTCGCGCACGCGGACCACGACGCGCTTCATCCTGCCGCCGAAGAACTGCCAGAAGCCGCAGGCGCCCTCGGGGTAGACGATGGTGACGTCGAGGATCGACGACAGCTTCTCGCCCATGGCCTGCAGCGCGAAGATCAGGCCGCCGGCCTTCGGGCGCAGCAGGTTGTGGTGGGGCGAGCCCTGGGCATCGTGCTTGGCGCGCGTGAAGCGCGTGCCCTCGAGGAAGTTAAGGATCATCACCGGCTGATCGCCGTAGCGCTCGCAGGCGCGGCGGGTGGTCTCGATGTCCTGCGTGGCGAGCGCCGGATTGGCGGCGATGGCCTCGCGGCTGTGGCGATGCATGAAGGGAAAGTCCAGCGCCCACCACACCGGGCCGAGAATCGGCACCCACATCAGCTGCTTCTTGATGAAGAACTTGAAGAAGGGGGCGTCGGTGCCGAAGGTCTTCATCAGCACGTAGATGTCGTTCCAGGTCTGGTGATTGGCCGACACCAGATACTGGCCGCTCAGGTCGAGGTTCTCGACGCCCTCGATATCCCACTGCGTCGCCAGCATCCAGTCGCCGATCAGCACGTTGGTGCGCGCCCAGCGCTGGGCGAGGTTCGACATGATCACCGAGACGCGATCGCGCCAGCCGCCGCGCGTCAGCACCTTGATCAGGATCATGACGTAGACCGGCACGGCCCAGACCAGCAGATTGAGCACGAACAGCAGGAACATGATCGTGGCGCAGACGGGTGACGGCAGAAAACGCAGCATGGAAGGAAACCTGTCTCCTCGGAATGGGTATCGCGTCAGTCCGGCGTCGCCGCGACCAGCCGCCCGGTGCTGTCCAGGACCCGCACGCGCGTGTCGCCGTCGACCGGACCCGGCAGCGCTACCAGCACGCACGGGGACGCGGCGGCGGCGCTCTCGCTGCTGCCGAAGACGCTCGCCTGCAGCTCCAGCGCGCCGCCGCGCCGCAGGGCGTCGCGCGCGATCGCGAAGCCGGACACCGGCCCCGCCTCGCTGCCGAGCGCGATCACCGCATGGGGGCGGCCGGGCTGCGCATCGGCGACCAGCGCCTGCAGGCCGCGCCCGTCGGCCCACGCGCGCAGCGCGTCGGTGGCCGGAAACACGCGAACCCGGTCGCCCGCCCTGCAGTCGGGCGCAGCCCCGATCTGCTCGACGGTAACGGGTACCGGCTCGGCATCGCCCCACATGGTGGGGAGGCCCGAGCACGCCGACAGCGCGATCAGGCTCAGCGCCGCTGACAACCCGGCAACGGTGCGATTGACAAGAATGGCGGTTCTCCGGAACGGCGTTGCTCGGGCGCATGATGCCAAATCCCGACGGCCGCGCGGCCCCCGATGCGGACTTCGGCTCGACCGGGCGTTCATCACCAATGCATGGCAGTCATCGGAAGGGGTGACAATACGCGCCTCCGATACACCGAGAATCACCCGCAATGCTGCTTGCCACCTGGAATCTCAACTCGCTGCGCGTACGGCTGCCGCACCTCCTCGACTGGCTCGGCCATCAGGACGACGGCGTGGTGGCGCTCCAGGAGCTCAAGCTGGAGGACCGCGACTTCCCCGCCGATGCGCTGCGCGAGGCAGGCTGGCAGGCGGTGTCCAACGGCCAGAAGACCTACAACGGCGTCGCGCTGCTGTCGCGCCAGCCGCTGGAGGCGGTCTCGCGCGACATCCCTGGCCTCGACGACCCGCAGAAGCGGGTCATCGCGGCCACCGTCGGCGACACGCGGGTGATCAGCGTCTACGTGCCCAACGGACAGGCCGTCGACTCGCAGAAGTACGCGTACAAGCTCGACTGGATGGCGCGCTTCGCCGACTACCTCGCCGACGAGCGCGCGCGTCACGACCGCCTGGCCGTGCTGGGCGACTACAACGTCGCGCCGACGCCGGAGGACACCCACGATCCCGAGTCCTGGGAAGGGCACATCCTGTGCTCGGGCCCGGAGCGAGAGGCCTTCCAGAAGCTGCTGGACGCCGGCCTCGTCGACGCCTTCACGCGCGTGCCGGCACCCGAGCAGCGCTACACATGGTGGGACTATCGCGGCGCCGGCTTCCGCCGCAACCTCGGGCTGCGCATCGATCACGCCCTGCTGTCACCGGCGCTGGCCGATTCGGTGGGCAGCTGGCACGTCGACCTCGCGCCGCGGCGCCTGGAGCGGCCCTCGGATCACGCACCGCTGGTCGTCACCGTCTGAGTGACGAGCCGGCCGCGGAGGCCGGCCCGCACGCCTTCAGTTGCGCCGCCCCGATGCCGACTGCACGCGGGCGCTGCCCTGGCCGCGCGGGTCGCTCGCGGCCTCGACGCGGCGGGCACCGGTGTCCCAGTGCACCGCCTGCATGTTGCCGAAGCTGGTATCGGCGACATCGAGACGATGACCGCGCTCGCGCAGCTGCTTCTGCTGCGAGATGGTCAGCGCGCGCGACTCGAACTCGACGACGTCGGGCAGGAACTGATGGTGGAAGCGCGGCGCATTGACCGTCTGTTCCACGCTGAGCCGGTTGATGTGCCCGAGCACCGACAGCATGACGCTGGTGATGATGCGCGAGCCGCCGGCCGTTCCGGTGATGAACACGCCGCGCGGCCCCTCGACGAAGGTCGGCGCCATGGTCGACAGCGGCCGCTTGTGCGGCTGGATGTGATTCGCCTCCAGATGCAGGCGACCGGTCGCGTCGCGTACCAGCGGCGCGGTGGCGAAGTCGTCCATGGTGCTGTTGAGCATGACGCCGGTGCCCGGCGGCATGTAGCCGGATCCGAACCATTCGTTGATCGACAGCGTCGCGCCGACCCGATTGCCGTGCCGATCGAGGATCGAGAAGTGGGTCGTGTTGCGCCCCTTGTCGCGCGCGGCCTCGCGCAGCACGGCCACGTCCATGGACCGGCTCTGGCGCGCCGTGCGCCCGATGCCGCGGGCGAGCTCGCCGATGTAGCCGGCGCTGGTGATGCGCTCGACCTCGGCGTTCACATAGGCGGGATCGGCCAGATACTTGGCGATGTCGCGATACGACAGCCGCATGGCCTCGATGATCTCGTGCCGCGCCGCGGTGTTGTCGGGCGGCGGCCAGTCACGCGCTTCCATCATGCCGAAGATCTGCGCCAGCGCCACGCCGCTCGCGGACGGCAGCGGCACCGTGGTGATGCGATGCCCGCGATGCGCGAAGGTCGCGGGCTGACGCTCGACGACCCGATAGGCGGCGAGGTCGCCCAGCGACCAGATGCCGCCGTCGCGGAACACGCCGGCGCGCAGGCGGCTCGCCACCGGGCCGGCATAGAAGCCCTCGCGACCGCGCGCCGCCACGGCCTGCAGGGTCGCGGCCAGGTCGCGCTGGACGATCTTCTGCCCGACGCGCGGCGCCCGCCCGCCCGGCATGTAGACCGTCCTGGCGGCCGGGGACAGGCGGTGGGCCGACTTCCGCACGCGCTCGCTGAGCGTGGCATCGGCCGGGAAGCCGTCACGGGCCAGCGCGATGGCGGGCGCCAGATTGGCGGCCAGCGGACGCGAACCGAATGCGGCCGTGATGTGATCAAGGGCGGCCACCGTGCCGGGAATGGCCGCGGCCAGCGGGCCCTCGGTGGAGAAATGCGCTACCGGACGCCCGTCACGGTCGAGGTACATGTCGCCGGTGGCCGCACCGGGCGCGGTCTCGCGCGCATCGACGACCACGTCGCGGCCGTCGCGTGCGCTGTGCATCAGGAAGAAGCCGCCGCCGCCGAGGCCCGAGTCGTAGGGTTCGACGACGGCCAGCGCGGCCGCCACGGCGACCGCCGCATCGAAGGCGTTGCCGCCCTCGCGCAGCACGCGCAGTCCGACCTCGGTGGCGAGCGGGTGGGAGGTGGCCACGGCCTCGGCGGGGGGCGCGGCACCGCCGTGCCGCTCGGTACCCGCCGCCAGGCAGGCGGAACTCAGCGCGGCACCCGCGAGGGCGACGGTTGCGATGGCGAAGGACTTGATCATGGCTCGGCTTCCGATGCGATCCGGTCCATGCATCATGTTTCCGCGCGCGCGGGCTCCGGCCCGCGCGGCCGACACGCGGAGCCCTTCGCCCGACGGGCCCGCGAATGCCGCCATTGATCGGCCGAGCGCAGCCGCTCGGCGCCGCGCTCGGCACGGCGCCGTCGCGTGTCGCGCAATCGACCGCTGCCGCTAGTCGGCGCCGGCGCCGGCGCCGGCTTCGACCGGGACCTCGCGCACGACGGCCCGTCCGAAGCCGCGCGGATCCGACGCGGCGTCGACGAAGCCGCGCCGCAGGTCCCAGTGGATGGCCTGCATGTTGCCGAAGTCGCGGGTGACCTCTTCCAGCTTGTGCCCGCGCTCGCGCAGCTTCTCGCGCTGCGGTTCGGTGAGCGCGCCGGACTCGAACTGCACCACGTCGGGCAGGAACTGGTGATGGAAGCGCGGCGCGGTGACGGCAAGCTCGGCGGGCAGTCCGTTCATGTGCGCGAGCGTCGACAGCAGCACCATGGTGATGATGCGGCTGCCGCCCGGCGTGCCGGTGATGAAGACGCCGCGCGGGCCGTCGACGAAGGTCGGGCTCATGCTGGACAGCGGACGCTTGTGGGGCGCGATCGAGTTGGCCTCGGTGTGCACCAGGCCGTAGGCGTTGGGGACCAGCGGCGCGGTGGCGAAGTCGTCCATCTCGTTGTTGAGCAGCACGCCGGTACCGGGCGGCATGTAGCCCGAGCCGAACCAGGTATTGATGGAGAGCGTCGCCGACACGCGATTGCCCCAGCGGTCGAGGATCGAGAAGTGCGTGGTCTGACGGCCCTTGGCGCGCGCCTCCTGCATCGACGCCACTTCCATCGACTCGCTCGGCGTGGCGCGGGTGCCGATGCGCCCGGCGATGTCCGCGATGTAGTCGTCGCTGGTGATGCGCGCCACCGGCACGTCGACGAAATCGGCATCGCCCAGGTAGACCGCCCGGTCGCGGTAGGCGAAGCGCATGGCCTCGATCAGCTCGTGGCGCGCGGCGGTGTCATCGGACGGCGGCCAGTCGCGCGCCTCGAGGATCTTGAAGATCTGCTCCAGCGTGACGCCGCCCGCCGACGGCAGCGGCGCGGTGGTGATGCGATAGCCGCGGTAGTCGATGCGCGCCGGGGCGCGCTCCTTGACGCGGTACAGCGCAAGATCGCCGAGCGACCAGATGCCGCCGTCGCTGAACACGCCGCGCTGCAGCTTCTCGGCGACCGCACCCTCGTAGAAGGCCTCGGCGCCGTCCTCGGCCATGGCGCGCAGAGTGCCGGCGAGATCCTTCTGCACCAGTGTCTCGCCGCTGGCGGGAACCTCGCCGCCCGGCATGAAGACGGCCTGCGCGGCCGGCGAGAAGCGGTGCGCCATCGCGGTGATGCGCGCGGACAGTTCGGCGTTGACCGGGAAGCCTTCGTCGGCGAGACGGATGGCCGGGGCGAGGTTGTCGGCCAGCGCGCGCTCGCCGAAGGTCTCGCTGAGGTGCTGGAGCGCCGCCGCCGTGCCCGGAATGCCCGCTGCCAGCGGCCCCTCGCGCGACAGCCGCGCGATGGGCTCGCCGTTGCGGTCCAGGTACATGTCGCCGGTGGCGGCGCCGGGCGCGGTCTCGCGCGCATCCACCAGCAGGTCGAGCTTGTCGCCCTCGCGGTGCAGCAGGAAGAAGCCGCCGCCGCCGAGACCGGACCCATAGGGCTCGACCACGCCCAGCGCCGCGGTCACGGCCACCGCCGCGTCGAAGGCGTTGCCGCCCGCGGCGAGCACTTCCAGCCCGGCCTCGGTGGCGAGCGGATGCGCGGTCGCCACCGCCTCGGCGGGCGGATGGTAGACCTCGGTCACCTGGGCGGTCGCGGGCACTGCAGCGGCCAGCAGCGCAAGCGCGGCGAGCGTGCGCCGGATCGGTCGATTCATCGGTGGGGCTCCGTTGGGGGTCTCGGGCGTTCGCGGTTCTGGGGAATCAGTCGTTGGCGGCGGTGAGCCGCCGGTACTTGCGCATCAGGGTGTCGTGCGACTCGACATGGTCGGGGTCGAGCGGAATGCAGTCGACCGGGCACAGCGCCCGGCACTGCGGCTCGTCGAAGTGCCCGACGCATTCGGTGCACAGCGCCGGGTCGATCTCGTAGATCTCCTCGCCCTGGTAGATCGCGCCGTTCGGGCAGACCGGCTCGCAGACATCGCAGTTGATGCAGGCGTCGGTGATCTTCAGCGCCATGGGCTCGCGGACCTGACCGGTTCAGCTCTTGCGGCCGAAGCGCGCCAGCAGCTCCGGGACCACCGCCTTCGGCACAAACTTCTCCACCGGCGCGCCGAGCCCGACCAGCTCGCGCACCAGCGACGACGACAGATGGGCGTACGCCGGCGACGGGGCCAGCATGACCGTATCCAGCGACGGGTAGAGATCGCGGTTCATGATCGCCATCTGCTTCTCGTAGTCGACATCGGTCACGGTACGCACGCCGCGTACCAGCACGGTGACGCCGTTCTCGCGCGCGAAGTCCACCACCAGACCGTCGAAGGGCAGCACGCGCACGTTGCCCAGACCGGCGTCGGCGACGGTCGCCTCGATCAGGCGCACGCGCTCGTCCAGCGAGAAGCGCGGATTCTTCGACGGGTTCAGTCCCACCGCGACGATGAGCTGGTCGAACATCGCCGCCGCGCGCGCGATGATGTCGGTATGGCCGAAGGTGACCGGGTCGAAGGTGCCGCTGTAGGCCGCCGTCACCGGGGTCATGGGCGTTCTCCTGACGGTGCGGGTGGAAGGCTCGCGAGCCCGTAGCTTACCTGAGCCGCGTGACTTCTCCGGTGCCAGTCGAGCGCGACGCCGAACTCGGGCTCCCGGGTGCGCGGCCATTCGATGTAGATGCGGTGCACGCCGGCCAGCCGGCCGGCGAGTCGCGGCAGGATATCGGACCACAGCGCGCGGTCGAAGGGCGGATCGACGAAGGCGATGTCGCAGGCGTCCCCGGCGCGCGCGAGCCAGCCGGCCGCATCGCCGTGGACGAGCTCGGCGCGGTCGATGCCGCCGAGGTCGGTCAGCGCCGCCCGGATGGCCGCGATCTGCGCCCGGCCGGTGTCCACGAAGACCGCATGGGCCGCGCCGCGCGACAGGGCCTCCAGGCCCATGGCGCCGCTGCCGGCACAGAGGTCGACCACGCGCGCGCCGCGGATGCGCGGGGCCAGCCAGTCGAAGGTGGTCTGGCGGACGCGGTCGGGGGTCGGGCGCACCTGCTCGACGGCGAAGCGCACGCGGCGCGAGCGCCACTGGCCGCCGATGATGCGCAGCTCGCCGCGCGGGCGCCGCCCTGCCATCGGCTATCCGGTCTGCGTGCCGCCGACCGTGAGCCCGCCGATGCGCAGCGTCGGCTGACCGACGCCGACCGGTACGCCCTGCCCCTCCTTGCCGCACACGCCGATGCCGGGGTCGAGCATGAGGTCGTTGCCCAGCATGTCCACCTGCGCCAGTGCCTCGGGGCCGTTGCCGATCAGGGTCGCGCCCTTGACCGGTCGCGTGATGCGCCCCTTCTCGATGAGATAGGCCTCGGAGGTCGAGAACACGAAGTTGCCCGAGGTGATGTCGACCTGACCACCGTTGAAGTTGACCGCGTAGAGCCCCTTGTCCACCGAGGCGATGATCTCGGCCGGATCGTGCGGCCCCGGCATCAGATAGGTGTTGGTCATGCGCGGCATGGGCAGGTGCGCATAGGACTCGCGCCGGCCGTTGCCGGTGGGCGCGGCGTCCATCAGGCGGGCGTTGATGGTGTCCTGCATGTAGCCGCGCAGCACGCCCTTCTCGATCAGCACGTTGCGCTGCGTGGGGGTGCCCTCGTCGTCGACGGTCAGCGAGCCGCGCCGGTCCGGGATGCAGCCCTCGTCCACCACGGTGCACAGATCGGACGCGACCTTCTCGCCGACCTTGCCGCTGTAGACCGAGCTGCCCTTGCGGTTGAAGTCGCCCTCCAGACCGTGACCGACGGCCTCGTGCAGCAGGATGCCCGGCCAGCCGGCACCGAGGACCACCGGCATGGCGCCGGCCGGCGCCGCTTCCGCGTCGAGCAGCACCAGCGCGATGCGCACCGCCTCGCGGGCGTAGGCCTCGGGCTTGTCGCCGTCGAGGAAGAAGCCGTAGCCGCTGCGGCCGCCGCCGCCGGCGGCGGCCTGCTCGCGGCGGTCGCCGGACTCCACCGTGACGCTGACGTTGAGCCGCACCATCGGCCGGATGTCGGCGGTCACCAGGCCGTCGCTGCGCGCCACCAGCACGGTCTTGTGGGCGCCGGTCAGCGACACCTGCACCTGCTTCACGCGCGCGTCGGCGGCACGCGCGGCGGCATCGGCACGGCGCAGCAGATCCAGCTTCTCTTCGGTACCGAGGCTGTCGAGCGGACTGTCGCCGGTGTAGACCGGCTGATGGCTGCGCGCCTGCGGCGCGGCGACGCGGCCCTGCTGACCCTGGCGGATGATGGCGCGCGCCTGGCCGGCGGCGTCCTGCAGCATCGGTGCGGTGATCTCGTCGCTGTAGGCGAGCCCGGCCTTGTCACCGGCGATCGCGCGCACGCCGACGCCGCGCTCGCTGCTGTGGTGCCCGCGGCGGACGATGCCGTCCTCGAACAGCCACGATTCGGACTGCCCCTCGGAGAAGAACAGGTCGGCCGCATCGATGCCGGGCTTCATGAGCGCACCGAGCGCGTGCTCGATGTCGGACAGGCCCAGCGCGCCGGGCGCGAGCAGGCGGGACTCGGCGAGAGCGAAGGTTTCGGACATGGGTCAAGTGTAAATGCGGCGATGGCTCAGCGCCGGGAACCGTCGACGCAGCTGGGCCTGCGCCCCGAAATCGAGCTCGGCCGTCGCCAGACCGGGCTCGCTGCCGCAGTCGGCCAGCACGTCGCCCCACGGCCCCACGATACGGCTGTGCCCCCAGGTCGCACGGCCGTCTGCGTGCGTGCCGCACTGGTTCGGCGCCAGCACGAAGCACTGGTTCTCGATGGCACGGGCGCCGAGCAGCGTCGCCCAGTGCGCGCGGCCGGTGGCGTGGGTGAAGGCCGAGGGCACGCTCAGCCAGAGCGCGCCCTCGGCAACCTGGTGCCGGTAGAGCTCCGGAAAGCGCAGGTCGTAGCACACCGACAGTCCGCCGCGCGCACCGGGTCCGTCGCAGACCACGGCGCGCGCCGGGCCGGGCGCGATGGTGGCCGACTCGCGATAGGCACCGCCGGGCGTCTGCACGTCGAAGAGGTGCGCCTTGTCGTAGCGCGCCCGCGCGACGCCGGTGTCGTCGAACACGATGCTGGCCGCGATGATGCGGTCGGCCTCGTCGGGATGCGCCAGGGCGATGGTGCCGGCGACGATCCACATGCCGTGACGCTGCGCCAGCGCGGCGCAGGCATCCTGGATGGGGCCGCGACCGGGCGCTTCGGCTATCGCCAGCTTGTCGCGCGCCCGCGCGCCCATGAAGGCGAAGTTCTCGGGCAGCACCAGCAGGCGCACGCCGGCATCGGCTGCAGTGGCGGCGGCAGCCTCCACCGCGGCCAGGTTGGCGGCCACGTCGTTGGCACTGTTCATCTGCAGCACGGCGGCACGGATGCGGCTCAAGGCGAACGCTCCTCCGACGGAGTGTCGATGTCCTGCGGGATGAACTGGGGATCGTCCCAGGGCCCCACAAGGCGGTACTGGATGCGCGTGGCGGCATCAATGGGGGTCTCGAACAGCTCGCGTGCCAGCAGCGCAATACCCACCCCGACCGGCCCGCCGAGCACGGCGCCGCCCAGCGTCATGCCGCCCGAGACATCGGGGTAGATGCTGATCAGCTGATCGTAGTCCCGCGCCGCCAGCCCGACGCGTCCGTCGACCTCGACGCGCAGCGACGGCCCGTCGAGCACCAGATCGTCGGTGCGCGCCTGCCCGCCGCCGAGCGCGAAGCTACCGGCGAGACGGTCGAAGGCCAGCCCGCTGGCGGTGACGTCGCGGAAATCCAGCCCCAGGCGGCGCGGCAGCGCGTAGAAGTTGAACAGCCCCAGCATGCGGCCGGCGCCGGGTTCGACGGCGGCGATGTTGCCCTCGGTGGCCTCCACGCTCAGCGTGCCCTCGGCGCCGGCGAGCCGCGCCAGCGCGTCCATGTCGGACCAGCGCAGCGAGGCCTGCGCGCGGAACCGGTCGGCCGACAGCGTGCGGGCGTAGCCCAGCGCCGTCAGCAGCGGATCGATGGCCCCGGTCTCGAGGTCGGCGTCCAGGTGCATGCGCACACCGCCGTCGGCATCGCCCGCATCGCCGGCCGGCACCGTGCGCCACTCGCCGGTGGCATCCAGCGCCAGCGCGCCGTCGGTGATGCGCAGATTGCTCAGGCGCAGTCCGTCGTCCAGCCCCCGCAGCCGCATGTCGAGCTGGCCCAGATCGAGATCGTCGAGCACCAGCTGGCCGACCAGCACATCCGCCGACGGCATGCGCCGCGGATCGAGTCGCTGCCCGCCGTCGCGTCCGTCGTCGCCGTCCGCTTCCGGCGCGCCGGGGCCGTCGGCGGCATCGGG
The DNA here is from genome assembly GCF_023145115.1 of Algiphilus sp. Lineage (NCBI taxonomy): Bacteria > Pseudomonadati > Pseudomonadota > Gammaproteobacteria > Nevskiales > Algiphilaceae > Algiphilus > Algiphilus sp. The sequence goes on along the minus strand of NZ_JAGLEJ010000043.1, from coordinate 28,672 downwards.
CCGCCGCCGCAGGCGCAGCCGCTCGAAGCGCACCTCGAGCTCACCGCGCCCACCAGTGTCGACACGCACCTCGCCGCGCGAGCCACCGTCGATCGCGAAGCGGTAGCTGTGCGCATCGCGCGTCAGCTGTACCGCCAGATCGGGAATGGACAGGGGCCCCGCCAGCACGTGCTCGGCCGTGAGGTCGATGCGCGTCAGCCGTTCGGCCGGTGCGGTCTCCGCGCCGGTCGCCGCGGCCGCGCGCTCGCTCGCGAACCGCAGCCAGGGCAACAGCGCCACGCGCCCGGCGTGCCCGGTCACGGTCAGTCCCGCCGTCTCGTCGGCGCGGGCGCGCCCGGGCCCGAGGTGCACGCGGGTGCTGTTGCCGAAGCGCTGGACCTCGAAGCGCCCCGGCAGACGCACGCGCAGGCTGGCGATGTCCGGCCCGCGCAGCGCGACGTCGACCCGCAGGGCATCGCGTCCGGCGTCCGGGACCAGATCGAAGGGCGCCGGCAGATCGACGCGCAGGTTCTCGCTGCCCAGCTCGAGCGCCAGCGCGGTGGTGCCGTCGCGCGGCCCGAGATCGAGCGTCAGCGCCAGCGGGAGCACGCCGGCGAGACGGGGCTGAAGCCAGTCGGGCACGAAGCGCGCCAGCTCGTCGCGGGCCGCGAGGTCGACATCGGTCTCGGCGCGCAGCCGCGGCATGCCGTCCTCGGTCGCGATCCCGGCGCGCAGGGGTCTGCCGTGGAGCGTGCCGGTCAGATCCTCGGCGGCGACGGCGTGATTGATGAAATGGATGCCACCCCGGACATCCTCCACCGTGGCATCGATGCGATCGACGCGCAGGTCGACCCGGTCGAGTCCGATGCGCCCCTCGGCCACCGCCGCGGCCTTGTCCTTGAGCGGCAGGTCGAGCGCAAAGTCGACGCGCGCGCGGCCCACCCCGGCGGTGCCCTCCAGGAGTCCGCGCAGTCGCGACGCCAGGGGACTCTCGGCGAGCATCGCGTACCAGTTCTCCAGACTGTCGGCGTGGACCAGCTCGGCGCGCAGCTCCGCGGCCCTGAAATCGGGGATGGCGACGCGCACGTCGGCCAGCGCGAGGCCGGCGAGGTTCCCGCGCTCGGCATCGATGGTGATGCTGCGCGCATCGATGGCCAGATCGGCGCGCAGCCCGGTCAGCACCGGCCACTCGGGATGGAAGCGCATGCGCCCGTCCGATACCGACAAGGCGATGTCGAAGCGCGTGTCCGGATCGCGCCAGAAGCCTTCGGCGAGCGTGGCGTCGAAGCGCAGCCGACCGTCGTCGACGGTGCCCTGCCGGATGGCGCCGGCGAGGTAGTCGCGCAGCTCCGGCCGCCAGCGTCGCGGCATGAAGGGCTTGGCATCGGCCGCGCGCTCGCCGCTCAGCGCGACGTCGAGCTGCAGATGCGGCGGCGCGTCCGCCGGCATGCGCAGACGCCCGCCACCCTCGGCGCGCAGGCTGTCGAGCGCCATCGCCAGATCCTCGAACGCCAGCTCGCGGCCGCCTTCCCCGCCCGGCGACCATCGCACCGTGCCGGCGGCGCGGTCCATGCGCAGCGGCGCGAACAGGTGGTCGGGCAGGCGCACTTCGAGCGGACCGTCGTCGAGCACGAAGCGGCCGCTGTCGCCGCTGCCGTCGACCGATCCGGACAGACCGATGATCGTGACGGCGTCACCGGCCACCCGCAGCCCGTCGATCCGTGCCCGGTAGCGCGCCGGCAGCGACGGCGGCATGGCGCCCTCGCCCTGCCAGGCGAGTTCGACGGCCCGCAGCCGGCCACTCACCGCCGGCAGCGCTTCGCCCGAGGCCGCACGCAGCCAGTCCGATACCGGATCGACGGCCAGCCAGTCGGCGCGCAAGGTGAGCGCGGGCGCGGCGGTATCGAGGCGCAGCGAAACGCCGGCACCGCGGGTTTCGCCGGCAGCCGACAGCCGTGTCACGTCGACATCGAGCGCGCCGTCGTCGAAACGGCCGGTGGCCTCGGCGCGCAGGTCCTCCAGCTGCTGTCCCTGCCGACCGTGCAGATGCCGGGCACGCAGATCGGCGGTCATCAGCCAGGATGCGTCGCCGGCGCCGCCCTGACGCCGCAACTCGGCGCGCAGGCGCCCGCCCTCGATGCGCGGCAGATCGTGCAGACGCGGCAGCACGTGCCCGACGCTGGCCGCAAGATCGTGGTTGCCGTCGAAGGCCAGCTGCCAGCTCTGCCGCCAGTCCGACGGCCGGTCCGCATCGCCCTCGATCATGCCGGCGACCGTGAGGCGGCCGCTGCGCTCGCCGTCCAGCAGGGTCGCATTCAGGCGCCAGCCGCCGCGCTCGGGCAGCAGTCGCGCATGCTCCACGAAGGTGTCCACCGGCTGGTCGCTGCCGTGCGCCAGCATGCCGAGCTCGACGCGCTCGGCGCGCAGATCGTCGAAGCGCGCCGCGAAGCGCAGGATATCGCCGAGGTCCGGTCGCACGCGGCGTTCGCGATCGCCGATGCGCCAGCGGCCCTCGGCATCCTGGTTGAGGCGCAGGGCCAGCCCCGCCAGCTGCAGACTGTTGGGCCGCACCTCGCCCCGCAGAAGCGGCAGCACCTCGACACCGAGCCGCAGGTAGGTCACCCGCAACGGGGCGGCCTCGGTCTCGGCCAGCAGCAGCCGGGCATCGCGCAGCTCGAGCCGCGGCCGGAAGTCCTTCCACACCAGCCGCACGCCGCCGATGCGCGCCGGCGCCCGCGTGACCTCGGCGACCATCGCCTCGATGCCGCCCCGCTGCGCCGAGAGCCAGGCATTGGCACCGGTCTGCAGCACGGTCGACAGCAGCACGCCCAGCGCCAGCGCGAACAGCGCGGCGCGGCCGACGACGCCCGTGTTGTGGCTGCGCGCGCGCATGCCGCTAGTCCATCACAGCGGCACGACGTCGAAGGTGTCCTGCAGATAGCCGGTCTCGGTCTGCAGGCGCACCGGTCGCGCCAGCTGCTCCTCGAGCTCGGCCATGCCCACGGAGAGCTCGTCGCGCAGTCGGTCGACCACCGGCGGCGCGGCGATCACCAGGAAGGCCTGCGCCTCGAACTGGCGCGCCGAGCGCTGGATCTCGCGGAAGATCTCGTAGCAGACGGTTTCCACGGTCTTGACGTAGCCGCGCCCCTCGCAGGCCGCGCACGGTTCGCACAGGATGTGGCCGAGCGATTCGCGGGTGCGCTTGCGGGTCATCTCCACGAGCCCCAGCGGCGACACCGGGCACACCACCGTGCGCGCCGGGTCGCGCGCCAGGCAGCGCTCGAGCAGGCGCGAGATCTGCTCGCGATGCGCGGCGTGCTCCATGTCGATGAAGTCGATGATGATGATGCCGCCGAGATTGCGTAGCCGGAGCTGGCGCGCGATCGCCTGCGCTGCCTCGAGATTGGTCTTGAGCGCGGTCTCCTCGAGATTGCGGTGGCCGGTGTAGGCGCCGGTGTTGACGTCGACCGTGGTCATCGCCTCGGTCTGGTCGATGACCAGATGGCCGCCCGACTTGAGCGGCACGCGCCGGTCGAGCGCGCGGTTGAGGTCATCCTCGACGCCGAACAGGTCGAAGATCGGCGCGGCGCCGTCGTAGTGCTCGATGATGTGCACCGCGTCGGGGATGAAGGTCTGCGTGAAGCTCCTGAGGCGCGCGCATTCCTCGGCGCTGTCGACGCGCACGCGATCGACATCGACACCGAGCAGGTCGCGGAGGATGCGCATCGACAGCGGCAGATCGCCGTGCACCAGCGTGCGCGGGGGCGCGCCCGCCGCCTGCTCGCTGATCGCCTGCCAGAGCTTGCTGAGGAAGCGCAGATCCTGCGCCAGCTGATCCTCGCTGGCACCCTCGCCGGCGGTGCGCACGATGACGCCGTAGCCGGGCGCCAGCTCGGCGCTGAGCCGCCCGACCACCTCGCGCAGCCGCTCGCGCTCGCCGTCGTCCTCGATGCGCGCGGAGACGCCGACGTGCTGGTCGAAGGGCAGCAGCACCAGATAGCGCGACGGAATCGAGGGCAGCGTGGTGAGGCGCGCGCCCTTGCTGCCGAGCGGGTCCTTGAGCACCTGCACCAGCACCCGCTGACCCTCCTGCAGCAGCGCGCCGATCTGCGGCAGCGCGGCGTCACCGGTCTCGTTGAGACGCACCATGTCGGAGGCGTGCAGGAAGCCGGTCCGCTCCAGGCCGATGTCGATGAAGGCCGCCTGCATGCCGGGCAGCACGCGCTGCACCTGACCGACGTAGAGATTGCCCACCAGCCCGTGGCGCAGCGCGCGCTGGACGTAGGCTTCCTGCACCACGCCGCTCTCCACCAGCGCCACGCGCGTCTCCTGCGGCGCGATGTTGACCAGGATCTCGGTGCTCACGCCGCTTCCGCACGCGGCTGCACACCGAAGCGCGCCAGCAGCTCGACCGTCTCCACCAGCGGCAGCCCGATGACCGCGCTGACGCTGCCGTGCACCTCGCGCACCCAGCGCGCGGCGAATCCCTGGATGGCGTAGCCGCCGGCCTTGTCGGCGGGCTCGCCGGTGTCCCAGTAGTGCGCGGCCTCGTCCGGCGCCACGCGCGCGAAGCGCACCGCGGTCACGGTCTGCACCAGCACCGGTTCGCCGCCGCCGTCGGCCACCGCCACCGCGCTGTGGACGTGATGGGTGCGATCCGACAGTGCCGCCAGCATGGCGATGGCGTGGTCGCGATCGCGCGGCTTGCCGAGGATGCGACCGTCGAGCGCGACATCGGTGTCGGCCGACAGCACCAGATGCCCCGGGCAGTCGGCGGCCACCGCCAGCGCCTTGCCGCGCGCCATGCGCGCGGCGAAGGCATCGCCGCCCTCGCCCGGCAGCGGGGTTTCGTCGATGTCGGCGGAGCCCACCGAGAAGTCGAAGCCGAGCTCGGCGAGCATGGTGCGTCTGCGCGGCGAGCGCGAGGCGAGAAGCAGCGGACGGGGTTCGGTCAAGGGCTGGCGGCGCAAGGCGGGGACGAGCGATGCATTGTCACACCGCACGCGGGCGGTGTCAGCGCCGGTCTCACGCGTCGTCGGGCAGCTTGCCGGCCTCGTCGCCCCAGAGCTTCTCCAGCCGATCGTCGCGCCCGCAGTTGAAGCGGTAGATCTTGTAGCGGATGCTGTTCCGGTCCGCGTAGTCCTGATGATAGGCCTCGGCCTCGTAGAACGTGGTGGCCGGCGCGATCTCGGTGCGGACCTCGTCGAAGCGCGCCTCCACCTGCTCCAGGCTGGCCTCGGCGATCGCCTTCTCGGCGTCGTCGCGATAGTAGATGCCGGCGCGGTACTGGCTGCCGCGATCGCAGAACTGCCGGTCGGCGACGGTGGGATCGATGTTGCGCCAGTGGAAGGCCACCAGCTGCGCGTAGCTGATGCGCTCGGGGTCGTAGTGCACGCGCACCGCCTCGGTGTGCCCGGTGCCGCCGCGGCTGACCTGCTTGTAGGTGGGATCGGGGACATCGCCGCCCATGTAGCCCGACACCGCTTCGGTGACGCCGTCGAGCTTCTCGAAGTCGGCCTCGGTGCACCAGAAGCAGCCGCCCGCGAAGTAGGCCACCTCGCCGCCGGGGTCCGCGTCGTCGGCGGCCATCGCGGTACCCGTCGCCAGCAGCAGGCCGGCCAGCCATGCACGTGCCGTCATGCGGCCGCTCCGTCCGGCAGGCGCGCGTCGGGCAGCGACTCGCCCTCCGGCACGAAATGCAGCGCCAGCCCGTTGTTGCAGTAACGCAGTCCGGTGGGTTCGGGGCCGTCCTCGAAGACGTGCCCCTGATGCCCGCCGCAGCGCGCGCAGTGATACTCGGTGCGCGGGATGATCAGCTTGAAGTCGCGCTTGGTGGCCACCGCATCGGGCAGCGTGTCGTAGAAGCTGGGCCAGCCGGTGCCGCTCTCGTACTTGGTGCCGGCGTCGAACAGCGGCAGGAAGCAGGCGGCGCAGGTGTAGGTGCCGGCGCGCTTCTCGGCGTTGAGCGGCGAGCTGCCGGCGCGCTCGGTGCCCTCCTCGACAAGGATGCGATAGGCGTCGGCATCGAGCACCGACTTCCAGTAATCCTTCTCCTCGCGCGTGTAGGCGCCCAGTCGCATGCTCAGCATGCCCACGGGCAGTGCGGCGCCCAGCGCCGCCAGGACGTGCCGTCTCTGCATGCGGATCTCCTCGTTGGCCATCGATCGTTCATGGATCCATCGACCGTGCGCGCGCGGCGACGGTTCCCGGCGACCGCCGATTCCGGATTCACGAACGCAGCAGGTGGACGATCAGACACAGCCAGCCCGCGATCAGGCCGACGCCGCCGATCGGCGTGACGGCGCCCCACACGCGCACGCCGGACAGCGCCAGCACGTAGAGGCTGCCGGAGAAGACCAGCACCCCCAGCGTGAAGGCCACGCCGGACGCGGTCAGCCATGCACCGGCGGAGTGACGCGCCAGCAGCCCGATCCCCAGCAGCGCCGCGACGTGCCAGAACTGGTACTCCACCGCGGTGCGGAAGATCGCCAGCATGTCCTCCGGGAGCCGGCCGCGCAGCGCGTGCGCGCCGAAGGCGCCGGCCGCGACACCGAGCAGTCCGTAGACCGCGCCGATAAGCATCCAGGGACTGGTCATAGCTGCCTCCGCAGAAGAACGAGCGCGGCGGCCGCGCCCAGCCATTCGATGGCGATGAAAGCGAACACGAAGCCGGGCGGCACACCGTCCACGATCACCGACAGCGTGCGTCCCGCCGCGAGTCCGCCGAGAAAGACCAGCATGACCGCCAGCCCCGTGCGCCGCCAGTCCGGCAGCCAGGCGCCGAACGCGAGCAGCAGCCCGATGCCGAGGTGCATGCCGCCGTAGTTGGCGCGTACTTCGCCCAGCCACGCCGGTGAACGCAGCGCCAGATCGTAGGGCGCCAGATGCCCGACCGGATTCACCAGCCCGTTGGCGCCCAGCGCCAGAAACACCAGTGCGCCGATGCCGAGCAGCCAGCGCGCGGCCATGCTCAGCGCGACTCCACCACCGAGAAACGGATGCCGATGGCATCGAGCCGCCGGCGCAGCGCATCGCCCATCGCCACCGCCGGCGTGAGCTGCCCGGCGCGATCGGGGAGCGCGTCGAAGGCCGTGCACAGCACCGACTCGCCGAGCATCCGCGCGGTCTCGCCGTAACCGGGATCGCCGCCGGTGACGTCCACGATCACCGAGCGGCCACCGCCCTCGCCGAAGAAGCGCACGCGGAACCATCCGCGCTCGCGCTGCGCCTCGCTGGGCCCCTCGCCCGAGGACTTGCGGGCCATCAGCCAGCGGCGCAGCGGCGGTACCTGCGCACCGGCGAGCAGCGCACCGGCGCCGCCGGCCAGCATCAGCACGTTGCGCAGCGTCCGCACCTGGATGTAGTGCCCGTAGCGGAACGACGGGCCGTACACCGAGAGCGCGCGCGCCGAGCGCATGACGATCTGCGGATCGACGCTCGGGAAGGGCAGCACCCAGGTATCCAGGCGCTTGTCGAAATGCGGCCGCGCCGAGCCGCCGCCGACCCGACGCGCGCTGGTCACCGGCTCGCGCCCGCGCCGCTCGCGATGCGCCGCACGCGCCTGGCGCAGGCGCGAGAACGCCAGCAGGGCCGAGTGATAGGTACCCGCCGAGAAGGTGCCGCCGGCGCGCACGAAGCCGTCGATGCGCTTCGGCGCCTCCTCAGGGAGCTGCTGCGCGGTGAACAGCGCGCCGAGATCGTGCGGGATGCTGTCGAAGCCGCAGCAGTGGATCAGCTTCGCGCCGGAATCCAGCGCCATGTCGTGGTAGCGCAGCCACATGGTGTCCACGAACTCGGGCTCGCCGGTGAGATCGAGGTAGTGCGTCCCCGAGAGCGCGCAGGCGGCCACCACCGGCTCGCCGTAGCGCACGTAGGGCCCCACCGTGGTCGCCAGCACGCGCGTGGACGCGGCCAGCGCGCGCATGCTCTCGGCGTCGCCGATGTCGGCCTCGATGATGCCCGGGGCCGCTGCCGCCGAATGATGCCGGGCCAGATCCGCGCGTACCGCCTCGAGCCTGCCGCGGTCGCGCCCGGCGATGGCCCAGCGCGCCCCGGCCGGCGCGCTCGCGGCCAGATAGGCCGCGGTGAGGCCGCCGGTATAGCCGGTGGCACCGAGCAGGACGAAGTCGTAGGTGCGTTCGCCTGCACGTTCCGCGGAGACCTTGCGGGCCGCCTGCTTGCGCGGTGCGGCCTTCTTCGCGCCGCCCTTGGTAGCCGCGCGCTTGCCGGCGGCCTTCTTCGCTGCCTTGCCGGCAGTCGCGGTCTTGCGGGCCGCCTTCTTGCCGGCAGCGGTGCGCTTGCGGGCGGTCTTCTTCGCGGGCGGGGGCGTCTGCTGATCGTCGTTGTCGGCCATGGCGTCGGAGCGGGTTCGGAAAGGGAGCCTGATTATGCCCGCGCCACCGGGCAGGGCTCGATCGGGCTGGACACGCCGCCGGCGCCGCGCTACTGGTTCAGCGAACGGTCCGCATCGATCGACAGCGCGTCGCGCAGGGACTGCACGCGCTCGCGGTTGTCATCGGACAGCTGCAGCCCCGAGCGGCTCGCCGAGCGCACCTCGATGTAGCCCGGCCGACTGCAGAACCAGAGCTCGAGATCGTCCGGTCCGCGGATGACGCCGCCCTGGAAGACGGCGTGCACGTAGCAGTCGCTGTTGGTGACGACCTCGCTGTCGTCCTGCGCCTGGATGAAGCGCACCAAGCGCTCGCGCGCCGAGCGCGAGCTGCCGGCATAGCGCATGGGCGGGACGTGGTACTCGGGATTGTCGGCCTGGGAGGACACGCAGTGCCGCCCGTCGCAGGCGGCGAGCTCGCCGTCCGACCGGATCAGCTTGGGGTCGCCGGCACAGGCCTGCAGGAGCAGCGCCAGCGCCGGCAGGCTAGCTGCCGCGATCCAGCGTGCGCACATCGGTGATGACGGCGTTATCAAGGGTGTACTCCCGCACGAAATGACGAGGACCGAAATCGTAGCGCCATCGCTGGCGATGCACAGCCCGCTGTCCCGAACGCGTGCTGCCCATGCCGCTCAACGGACGGGCGGGCACCAGCAGATTGCCCACCACTTCGCGGCTGTCGGGCGACCCGCAGTAGGCCACGAGCCGGTAGGCGGACCAACCGCGCTGCGCCGCTCCGGGCCGGCAGTCCGCGCGCGCCGGCGGGGTGAAGCCGTAACCGTCGGACCCGATGGCGACCAGCCGATCACCGCGGAAACGCAGCACGCGCAGCAGGCGGGAGGAACCGAAGTTGTAGAACCACACCGCGCCGGCCGCCAGCGGTGGTGCCGCCTCCCACGACTCGATGTGATCGGGCTGCGCGCACCGGGCGCGGACCTCGTGGCCACGGTCGCCGCGGTCGACGATGCCGTCGGGGCAGCGCAGCGGATCGGCATATGTGACATCTGTCAACAACGCCGCCGTGAGGCATAATGCCACCCGCACCGCCCGCGTCGGGAACCCGGCGCCGCTTTCGTGCGTCCATGCACCCGTTGCCCGGCCATTCCGCACCATCGCCGTTACCGATTCACGAATGCGCTCATCGTACCGACTGCTCATCGCGCTGACCGCGCTGCTGGTCGCTGCCACCGGACACGCCGAGCCGACGCGCACCGACCACGCCGAGGCCGAGCTGCACAGCCAGCGCGACCATGCGGTGCCCGGCACCGCGTTCCGGGTGGCGCTGCGCCTGCGACCGGATCCGGGCTGGCACACCTACTGGCGCAATCCGGGCGACTCGGGCCTGCCCACGACCCTCGAGTGGACCCTGCCCGAAGGTGTGGAGGTCGGCCCCATCCAGTGGCCGTGGCCGGCGACCTACCGCCTTGCCGACATCGTCAACTACGGCTACGGCGACGAGACGATGCATCTCGTCGACGTGCAGCTGCCGGCCGACTGGCCGGTGGGCGAGCCGGTGACGCTGCAGGCGCAGGCCGACTGGCTGATCTGCAGCGACATCTGTGTTCCCGAGTCGGCGACGCTGTCGCTCGAGGTCCCCACGGCATCCGGTCCGGCGGACATCGATCCGGTGTGGGCGCCCGACTTCGAGCGCGCCGCCTCGCGCGTGCCGGAGCCCGCGGACTGGCCGGCCACGGCGACGCACGACGACGGCGCCATCCGGCTGCAGGTGCAGCTTCCGGATCTCGCCGCCCTGCGCGACGCGCGCTTCACGGTCTTCCCGGTCGCCATCGAGCTGCTGCACCACTCGGCGCCGCAGGGCGTCACGCGCCGCGGGAACACGCTGTGGCTGGAGCAGGCCGAGAATCCCTACTTCGAGCGCCTGCCCGCCGAAAGCGACTGGGTGCTGGTCGCCGATACCGCCGACGGCGCGCGCGCCTGGCGGGTCACCGCGCAGGCCGGCGCGGTACCGGCGCCGCCGGCCGACGCCGCAGACGCCGCCTCCGGCGACTACGACGCGCCTGATGCCGCCGCGCCTGCCCACGGGGACGGATCCGCGAGCGGCAGCGGCGAGCCCGCGGCCGGCGGCGGGCCCGGCCTCGCCACCATGCTGGCGCTGGCCTTCGGCGGCGGACTGCTGCTGAACCTCATGCCCTGCGTCTTCCCGGTGCTGGCCATCAAGGCGCTGAGCGTGCTGTCGGCGCGCGGCGAGAGCCGCGCCCACCAGCGCCTGCACGGACTCGTCTACACCGCCGGCGTGGTGGCCACCTGCCTGGCGGCCGCCGGCCTGCTGCTCGGCCTGCGCGCCGGCGGCGCGGCGCTGGGCTGGGGCTTCCAGCTGCAGTCGCCGGTGGTCATCGGCGTGCTCGCGTACCTGTTCTTCGCCTTCGGCCTGTCGCTGTCGGGCGTGTTCATGCTGGGCACGCGCGTCATGGGGCTCGGGCAGAGCCTCACCGAGCGCCAGGGCCTGAGCGGCTCCTTCGCCACCGGCGTGCTCGCCGTGATCGTGGCCAGTCCGTGCACGGCACCGATGATGGGCACGGCGCTGGGCTTCGCGGTGACGCAGCCGGCGATCATCGCGCTGGCGATCTTCGCCGCGCTCGGCCTCGGACTGGCCTCCCCCTTCCTGCTCATCGGCCTGATACCGACCCTGGCGCGCCTGCTGCCCAGGCCGGGCGCGTGGATGGAGCACTTCAAGCAGGCCATGGCCTTCCCGCTGTATCTCTCGGTGGCCTGGCTGCTCTGGGTGCTGTCGCGGCAGGCCGGCAGCGAAGCGCTGCTGGCGGTGATGGTCGGGCTGGTGCTGGTGGCCTTCGCGGCCTGGCTCTGGCACCGGCCGCACAGGCTCGTGCTGGCGCTGCGGGTCGCGGCGCTCGCCGGCGCCGCGGCGCTGCTCGCGACCCCGGCCATGCGCACCGGGGCGACCGCGGTCGCCACCGGCTCGGAGTCCTTCGAGAGCTGGTCACCGGAGCGGCTCGCCGAACTGCGCGCGGCCGGCGACACCGTGTTCGTCAACTTCACCGCGGACTGGTGCATCACCTGCCTCGCCAACGAACGCACGGTGCTGTCGCGCGACGCGGTGCGCGACGCGCTGGCGGCGGACGGGGTCCACTATCTGAAGGCGGACTGGACACGCAGCGACCCGCGCATCACCGAAGCGCTCGCCGGATTCGGGCGCAACGGTGTGCCGCTCTACGTGGTCTATCACGGCGAGGCCGAGCCGCAGGTGCTGCCGCAGATCCTCGGCACCGAGCTGGTGCTGGACGCGCTGGACCGCTGAACGCGGGCCGCGGAGGCGGCTACTGCAGGCGCAGCGGCGTCACCGGTTCGGGTAGTCCCTTGAGCGTCAGCGCTTCCGGGAGGCGCGATGCCGGCCCGCCTGCGGCTTCGATGTCCATGTCCGGCGCCAGCAGGACGTCGCCGTCGTCCGCGCTCGCGCACAGCCGCGCCGCGAGATTCACCGGCGTGCCGACGGCGGTGTATTCGCGGCGCGCGCCCTCGCCGATCAGCCCTACCGTCACCATTCCGCTCGCCACGCCGACGCCCACGCCGAGCGCCAGCCCCTGGGAACGCCATTCGCGACTCAGGTCGGCACCGGTCTCCCGGATGGCACGCGCCATCGCCAGCGCATGCTGCCGATGCCGGGGGTCCGGCACCGGCGCTCCCACCAGGATCAGCACCCCGTCGCCCGCCTGATCCTTGATGGTGCCGCCGAAACGTGCGGCGATGCGGCCGATCTCGCCGTAGTAGCGGCGAAGCACCGCCAGCACCGTGTGCGAATCGGTCTCGGCGGTGACCGCCGTGAAGCCGCGCAGATCGACGCAGACCACGCTGATCGTCATGCGCGCCGGTGCGGTGGCGCCCTCCAGGCCGCGCCGGCGCACCAGATCGGCCACCTGGGGCGACAGGAACTGCGCCATGAACTCGCCGCGGCGCCCCTGCTCGACGTGGTACTGCACGGCGCCCACCAGGAACACCATGGTGCCGAGCACCAGCGTCAGCGGCGCGTAGGAGGGCGGCAGCGCGATGCTCACCGCCAGCAGCGGAATGGCCAGCAGCATGGCCACCACGCGCCGCCGCTCGACCGGATCCGGCCGCCGGTTGAGCAGCAGCAGCAATGACGCGGTGCCGGCGAGCGACGCGAACAGCAGCGGCGTCGCGAACAGCCAGAACCAGGGCGACGCGAGCTCCACCCCGGTGCTCACCGCGTTGAGGAAGTGGGTCGAGCGCGCCTCGGGTGCGGTGACCGCGAGCACACCGTAGACGACGCAGGCCAGCTGGCCCCAGCGCACCAGCGTGTCGCCGCTCGCGGTGTGGAAGTCGGCGCTGGGCAGGGTGCGACGCACGTACAGCACCCACTGCAGCAGCGCGGCACCGGCGAGCATCTCCAGGAGTCCGAAGAAGCGCGTGATGATGGCGGGCACCGGCACCAGCTCGGGCAGCACGGCGTTGAGGAAGAGCCCGGCGCCGATGCAGTCGAAGGCCAGCGCCAGCGCTCGGCTGCTGGGTGTGGCGCGATCGGCGACGTAGAACACCACGCCCATGCCGCAACACACCAGCGCGACCACGCCGTACGCGAGCAGATGAGTCTCTTCCACGACACCTCCCCGGACCCGATCCGCACTATAGCGGCAGTGGTGCTGCACTACACTGGACGTCCCGCTCCGAGTCCGCCCCCGTAACCCCATGCCGCTCCGGCCACCGCACCGGCTCGCGCCGGCCATGCTCTGCGCATGCGCTCTGCTGTCTTCCCTGCCCCTGCACGCCGCCGAAGCGCCCGTGGACCTCGCGGAGCGGGACACGCCGGGAGACGCCGCACCCGCTCTCGGTGACAGCGGCGAGGGAGCCTACGGATTCAACGTGCGCAGTGAGGAATGGTCGCTGATCTCCAGCGCGCGCGGACTGTCGCTGCACAAGCCGATCTACGTGTTCCCCGCGACCTACAGCCCGTCGTACAAGGGCACCGAGACCGAATTCGTGTTCCAGTTCAGTGCCAAGCACCGGCTGCTCGGTACCAGTGTCTATTTCGGCTATACGCAGAAATCCTTCTGGCAGCTGTACAACGAGGACGACTCGCGACCGTTCCGCGAGACCAACTTCAACCCGGAGCTGTTCTATCGCTGGGAGCCGCAGTGGGAGCAGCTGCCCGAGCTGGGCATCGACGCGGGCATCGAGCACGAGTCCAACGGCCGCGACCTGCCGCTGTCGCGCTCCTGGAACCGCATCTACGGCGCCCTCTTCCTGCCGCGCGGCAAGTCGCTGTACTACCTCAAGGGCTGGTGGCGGATTCCCGAGCGCGCCCGACGCGACCCGGAGGACGCCGGCGGGGATGACAATCCCGACATCCAGGACTACCTCGGCTACGGCGAGCTGCACTACGCGCGCCAGATCGGCGAGCAGCAGCAGCTCACGGTGATGCTGCGCGGCAACCCGGCCACCGGCCACGGCGCCGCGTCGGTGACCTGGACACGACCCAACAGCAGTCAGACCTTCTTCTACGCGATCCGCCTCTGGCACGGCTACGGCGAATCGCTGATCGACTACGACCGGGTGGTCACGCGTCTGAGCGTCGGCGTCATGCTGGCGCGCTAGGACCTAGGACGCGGCCGTCTCGCCCGCCACCACCACGCGATTGCGGCCCGCCCGCTTGGCCTCGTACATGGCGTCGTCGGCAGCGGCGACCAGCGCACCGAGCGAGACGCCGTGATCGGGCAGCACCGCCACTCCCAGCGATACCGTGACCGGTGCGATGCCGGCCACCAGATCGGCAGCCGCAACCCGCCGGCGGATGCGCTCCGCGCAGTCGCGGGCGGCGGCGGCATCACTTTCCGGCAGCACGATGACGAACTCCTCGCCGCCGTGCCGACAGGGCAGATCGGAACTGCGCAACTCCGCGCGCAGGACCGCGGCGAGGCGGCGCAGCACCTGGTCGCCGGCCTCGTGACCATGGCTGTCGTTGACGCGCTTGAAGTGATCGATGTCGGCAGTGAGCACTGCCAGTGGCCGACCGTGCCGTGACGCGGCGGCGACCATCTGGGCCCCGACGGTATCGAGATAGCGGCGATTGTAGAGCTGGGTGAGCGGATCGCAGGTAGCTTGTTCCTCGAGCGTCCGTCGCAGACGGAGGTTGGCGATGCTCAGCGCGAGGTTCTCGCAGATGCGCGCGAGCAGGATCTCGGCCTCTTCCATGGTGCCCGCGCTGGCGGTGGTCACCCCCGGCGGCAACCGGCAGCGCAGCCAGCCGACGGGGCCTTCGGCGCTCATCAGGGGCACATCGAACTGCACCCCGCCGGCTGCGGTGTCGGCCGGTCGCGAGGCGTGCGCGAGTCCGTCGCTCAGCGTCTCGGGAAGTCCTGCCTCCGGCCCGGCGTCGGCGGCCTCGTCGCTGCCCCAGCGCGACTGGCGCAGCCATGCCCGGTCGGTCTCGATGTAGAGCGCACCACTGGAATACGGGAAAAGCGCCGGCATGTAGGCCGCGATGGTCTCGCCGAGATCGGCCTCGCTGGCACAGGTGGGCAGACGGGAAACCAGTTCGCCGACCTGCTGGAGCTGGGCGTTGTGGCGCTTCCAGCGATCATTCGAGGCCTGCAGCTGCCCGGTGCGCTCGGCAACCTCGTGCTCGAGCTTGGCAGCGAAGCTCTCCAGCGCCCGCTGCGCCTTGCGCCGGTCGGAGATGTCCGAGATCGCGGCGATGGCGTAGCGACCGTGCTCGACGGGCAGCGGGTTGAGACCGATCTCCACCGGCAGGCGGTGCCCGTCCGCGCGCACCAGCTCGAGGTCGCGTCCACCCCCCATCAGGCGCGCGCTGGGGTCGGCGAAGTAGCCGGCAATCAGATTCGGGTGCCGGGCCACCGACTCCGGGGGCACCAGGCGGTCGATGGCGCTGCCGATGAGCGCGCTGCGTGCGTAGCCGAGCAGGCGACCGGCCTGCTCGTTGGCCATGGCGATGCGCCCCTCGCGGTCGACCAGCAGCAGGGCCGTGGGCACGGCCTCGAACATCGCCCGTTGGGCGCTCTCCGAGGCGCGGCGCTCGGTGATGTCGAGCGCGGAGGCCACCAGGTAGTCGATGTTCCCGTCGGCATCGTGCAGCGGCCGGATCGCGAAGTCGGCCCAGATGGTCCCGTGCGCGGCACGGGCGCGGATGTCGAAGCGGAGCGTCTCCCCCGCCGCGGCGCGGCGCACGGCGTCGGCCACGGTCTCGCGCGCCGTCTCGTCCTCCCACCACTGCGCACGATCGATGCGGGCACCGATCAGCTGCTCGCGCGGCACGCCGGACACGGTCGCGAGCGAATCGTTGATCTCGACCAGGGCGCCGTCGGTGGTCAGCAGGCCGACGAACATCTGCGGTCCGAGACCATCCAGTACCGCCTGCATGACACCGGCCTGCCGCAGCTCCTGTTCGCAGGCGATGCGTACGCGCTCGGCGAGCTGTCGGCGCAGCTCCACGGCCAGTGCCAGCAGGAGCACCACCACGCACGCCAGGACCTCGAGGACGACGGTCTGCACCGCGGGCCCGACCAGGGCCGCCAGCGAGTCCGGCGCAAAGCGCACGACCATCAGCAGCGCTAGCACGCCGAGAGCGCACAGCAGCCCGGCCACGGCCCCGCCGACCACGACCGCGTATGCGACCGACAGGGCCATCGCCGTCATCAGCGCGACGCTGCCGAACAGCGCGTGGATGATCGTGGCCGTGGTCAGCGTCAGCAACGCCATCAATGCGACGTTGCGCACGACCGCGCCCCAGTCGCGCACGCGCGGCCGGGCGGCAAAGGCATCCGTGATCAATGCAGCCCCGTTCCCGCGCGATCGCGCACGGGCGGTGGAATCTCTGGACTGTTGCACAGTGAAGCCGCTGGAACGCTGGATGGTCAGGTTAGCGGCACCCGCACCCCCGTGCGAAGCGCAGCATCCGTCAACAGCTACCTTTTGTCAGCTTTCCGGCCCGATCACCTCCGGGATGCGCCCCTCGGTGCGCGAAACCCGCAGGGTGAGTGCGCCGGGACGTCACTGACGCTTGGCTACGGCCCGCAACCGCAGTGCGTTGAGCCGGATGAAGCCTTCCGCATCCTTCTGGTCGTAGGCACCCTCGTCATCCTCGAAGGTCGAGAGCCTGGGGTCGAACAGCGAAGCGCTGGAGCTGCGCCCCTCGACGATGACGTTGCCCTTGTACAGCTTGAGGCGCACGCGCCCGCCCACCTGCTGCTGCGACGCGTCGATGGCGGCCTGCAGCATCTCGCGCTCCGGGCTCCACCAGTAGCCGTTGTAGATCAGCTCGGCGTAGCGCGGCATCAGCTCGTCCTTGAGATGCGCCGCCTCGCGATCCAGCGTCAGCGACTCGATGGCCCGGTGCGCCTTGAGCAGGATGGTGCCGCCGGGGGTCTCGTAGCAGCCGCGCGACTTGATGCCGACGTAGCGGTTCTCGACCAGGTCCTGGCGCCCGATGCCGTGACGGCCGCCGAGCGCGTTGAGCGCCTCCAGCAACGCGTGCGGGCTCATGGTCTGGCCGTTGAGCGCGACCGGGTCGCCGCTCTCGAAGTCCAGGGTGATGACCTCCGCGGCATCGGGGGCGTCCTCGGGCGACACCGTCCAGCGCCACATGTCGGCCTCGGCCGTCCAGTCCGGATCCTCCAGACCGCCGCCCTCGTAGGAGATGTGCAGCGCGTTGGCGTCCATCGAGTAGGGCGAGCCGCCGCCCTTCTTCTTCTCGACGGCGATGCCGTGCTCGGCCGCATAGGCGAGCAGGCGCTCGCGCGAGTTGAGATCCCACTCGCGCCATGGCGCGATGATGTGGAGATCCGGTGCCAGCGCGGCCACGCCGAGCTCGAAGCGGACCTGATCGTTGCCCTTGCCGGTGGCGCCGTGCGCGATGGCATCGGCACCGGTCTCCTGCGCGATCTCGGCCAGCCGCCGCGCGATCAGCGGACGCGCGATCGAGGTGCCGAGCAGGTACTCGCCCTCGTAGACGGCGTTGGCGCGGAACATCGGGAACACGTAGTCGCGCACGAAGCGCTCGCGCAGATCCTCGACGTAGATCTCCCTGACGCCGAGCGCCTCGGCCTTGCCGCGCACGTGCGACAGATCCTCGTTCTGGCCGAGGTCGGCGGTGAAGGTCACCACCTCGCAGCCGTAGGTGTCGGCCAGCCACTTGAGAATGACGGAGGTGTCGAGACCGCCGGAGTAGGCCAGCACGACCTTGCGGATGGCGCTCATGGGAATCGGGGCGTGGGGATGAAGCCGCACATTATAGAGGCGGTGATAGAGTCTCAGGCCCGTTCGCCTCCCGCAGCCCATGCCCGCCTCCGAGAACCGTGTCATCGCGCGCCGATTCCGCGGCTTCCTGCCCGTGGTCGTCGACGTCGAAACCGGCGGCTTCAACGCGCAGACCGACGCGCTGCTCGAGGTGGGGGCGGTGATCCTCTCGGTGGAGCCGGACGGGCGGGTGGTGCAGCGCGAGTCGCTGGCGGTTCACGTCGAGCCCTTCGCCGGCGCCAACATCGAATCGGCCGCGCTGGCGGTCAACGGCATCAAGGTCGACAACCCGCTGCGCATGGCCGTGCCCGAGCGCGAGGCGCTGGACCGCGTGTTCCGCCCCATCCGCCGCGCGGTATCGGAGCTGGGCTGCCGCCGCGCCATCCTGGTCGGCCACAACGCCCACTTCGACCTCGGCTTCCTCAACGCCGCCATCGCGCGCACCGGCTACAAGCGCAGCCCGTTCCACCCGTTCTCGGTGTTCGATACCGTGACGCTGGCCGGTGCCGCGCTCGGCCAGACCGTGCTGAGCCGGTCCCTGGAGGCCGCCGGGCTGCCCTACAGCGCCGACGAGGCCCACTCCGCGCTCTATGACGCCGAGCGCACGGCGGAGCTCTTCTGCCTGCTCGCGAACCGCTTCAGCGACGCCTTTGCGGTTGGCGGCGACGATGACGACGGCAGCGGACAGGACGCCTGAGACGATGAAGCGGGCCCTGCACCAGCGGCCCGCGACCACCTGGAGAGGCATTCACCGGCGGCGCGCCGTCGCGATCCGCCGCGGTCGATACCGCCGACCGGAGCGGTGGCTGCCCGCAACGACCCGCATCGGCAGTCTCCGGTAGCACCGCGCGCGCCGCCATGGGGCATTTGACGTACAGATGCCCGCCACTGCGCGCGGCACACTGCGAGATCCATGCACCAATTTGGCACGGATCTTGATTCGTAGGGCCGGCGGAGACCGCGCCTGCGCGCCAACACGGACTGCCCTCGCACCATGACCACCATCGCCGTACCGATGCGCCCCGGCGGCGCGCCAGCGGCACGCACAGCGACCGCGCAGCGCGCGGACGGCAGCGCCCGCGTGGCATTCGACGCCCGCGCCGACGGCGTCACGCGCCTCGACGATCTGTACCAGCGTGCGCCCTGCCGCGTGCTCTTTCCGCGCAGCGCGGCCGGCGAGCCGCCACAGGCCGTGCTGCTGACCACCACCGGCGGCCTCACCGGCGGCGACCGCGTGCACGTGCGCTTCGCGGTGGGCAGCGGCGCGCGCGCCACGCTGAGCACGCAGGCCGCCGAGAAGATCTACCGCGCGCTGCCGGACGAGCCCCCCGCGCGCGTCGACGTCGCGATCACCGTCGACGATGCCGCCTGGGCCGAATGGCTGGCGCAGGAGACCATCCTCTTCGACGGCGCCCGTCTGCACCGCCGCGTCGAGGCCGATGTCGCGCCCGGCGGACGGCTGCTCGCCATCGAGAGCGCGGTGTTCGGCCGCAGCGCCATGGGCGAGACCATGCGCCGCGGCCTGCTGCACGACGCCTGGCGCATCCGGCGCGGCGGCCGCCTGGTCTGGGCCGACGGCCAGCGCTTCGCCGAGACCGATCTGGCGCCGACGCCGCCGGCCTTCGGACTGGACGGCGCGCGTGCACTGGCCACGCTGATCTACGTCGGCGACGACGCCGCCGCCATGCGCGACCGGGTCCGCCCGCTGATCGCCGATGCCGGCTGCGACGGCGCCGCCACCTGCATCGACGGGGTTCTGGTAACGCGGCTGATGGGCGCCGAGCCCCCGGTCCGACGCGCGGTGATGGCGCTGGGCGCGGCGCTGCGCGCTGCCGCCGCCGGCCTTATGCCCGAGCTGCCCCGCGTCTGGCACTGCTGACCCTGATCCCGTGCGAGTACATCCCATGAACGATCTGCCCCGATTACCCGCCCTCACCCCGTCGGCGCCGCTGCGCGGCAGGAGTTCCGGCGCATGAACCTGACCCCCCGCGAGAAGGACAAGCTGCTAGTGGCCACCGCCGCCATGGTGGCGCGCCGCCGGCTGGAGCGCGGCGTCCGGCTCAATCACCCCGAGGCGGTGGCGCTGATCACCGACTTCGTCGTCGAGGGCGCGCGCGACGGCCGCAGCGTCGCCGACCTGATGCAGGCCGGCGCCCAGGTGATCGGCCGCGACCAGGTCATGGAGGGCGTTCCCGAGATGATCCACGACATCCAGGTCGAGGCCACCTTTCCCGACGGCACCAAGCTGGTGACCGTCCACAACCCGATCCGATGAGAGGGTGCTCACAGAACTACTGCGCTCGGCATCTCGGCCGCCGGCGGTGCTCGGAAGCTCATGTATCGATTCATACACTGCGCTCCCTGTGCTCCGGCGGCGGCCGACCTGCCTTCGCTCGCTACGTTCTGTAAGCACCCTCCGGTGCCCATTCAACGGAGCCCACAAACCATGGAGATGATTCCCGGCGAGATCCTGACGCAGCCCGACGACATCGTGCTCAACGCCGACCGCCCGACCGTGACGCTGGAAGTCGCCAACAGCGGCGACCGGCCGGTGCAGGTGGGCAGCCACTACCACTTCGCCGAAGCCAATCCGGGGCTGGTCTTCGACCGCGACGCCGCGCGCGGCATGCGGCTCGACATACCGGCCGGCTCGGCGGTGCGCTTCGAGCCGGGGCAGACGCGCGAGGTCACGCTGGTGGCCTTCGCCGGCGCGCGCACGGTGATCGGTTTCCGCGGCGAGGTCATGGGCGCGCTCGACACCACGGAGGGCTGCTGACATGGCCTTCACCATCGACCGCGCCGCCTACGCCGGCATGTACGGCCCCACCGTTGGCGACCGCATCCGTCTGGCCGACTCGACGCTGCTCATCCGCGTCGAGGAGGACCGCACCATCCACGGCGAGGAGGTCAAGTTCGGCGGCGGCAAGGTCATCCGCGACGGCATGGGCCAGAGCCAGGTCACGCGCGCCGAGGGCACCGCCGACACCGTCATTACCAACGCCGTCATCCTCGACCACTGGGGCGTGATCAAGGCCGACATCGGCATCCGCGACGGCCGCATCAGCGCCATCGGCAAGGCCGGCAATCCGGACACCCAGCCGGGCGTCGACATCGTCATCGGCCCGGGCACCGAGATCGTCGCCGGCGAGGGCAAGATCGTCACCGCCGGCGCGGTCGACCCGCACATCCACTTCATCTGCCCACAGCAGATCGAGCACGCGCTGTGCTCGGGCGTCACCACCATGCTGGGCGGCGGCACCGGCCCCGCGCACGGCACGCTGGCCACCACCTGCACGCCCGGCCCCTGGCACATCGGCCGCATGCTGCAGGCGGCCGAGGCCTACCCGATGAACATCGGCTTCTTCGGCAAGGGCAACAGCAGCCGTCCGCAGGCGCTGGAGGAACAGATCCGCGCCGGCGCCTGCGGGCTCAAGCTGCACGAGGACTGGGGCTCGACGCCGGCAGCCATCGACTGCTGCCTGGGCATCGCGGATGCCATGGACATCCAGGCGATCCTGCACTCGGACACGCTCAACGAGGCCGGCTTCGTCGAGAGCACCATCGCCGCCTTCAAGGGCCGCACCATCCACGCCTTCCACACCGAGGGCGCCGGCGGCGGCCACGCGCCGGACATCATCCGCGTGTGCGGCCAGAGCAACGTGCTGCCGTCGAGCACCAACCCCACGCGCCCCTACACGGTGAATACCGTCGACGAGCATCTCGACATGCTCATGGTCTGCCATCACCTCGACCCGCGCATTCCCGAGGACGTGGCCTTCGCCGAAAGCCGCATCCGCAAGGAGACCATCGCCGCCGAGGACATCCTCCACGACCTCGGCGCCTTCTCGATGATGGCCTCCGACAGTCAGGCCATGGGGCGCGTCGGCGAGACGCTGATCCGGTGCTGGCAGACCGCCGACAAGATGAAGCGCCAGCGCGGCAGCCTCCCCGGCGACGACGGCGAGGCCGACAACCTGCGCGCGCGGCGCTACATCGCCAAGGTCACCATCAATCCGGCCGTCGCCCACGGCTTCAGCGATCACGTGGGCTCGGTGGAAGTCGGCAAGCTCGCCGATCTGGTGGTGTGGTCGCCGGCCTTCTTCGGGGTCAAGCCGGACCTGGTGCTCAAGGGCGGCAGCATCGCCACGGCGCCGATGGGCGACCCCAATGCCAGCATCTCCACGCCGCAGCCGGTGCACTACCAGCCCATGTTCGGGGCCATGGGCCGCGCCTGCGCACCATCGGCGCTGCACTTCGTCAGCGGAGCGGCGGTCGAGGACAGCATCGCCGAGAAGCTCGGCCTGACGCGCCCGGTGGCCGCGGTGCGCAACACGCGCGCCATCGGCAAGGCGGACATGCACCTCAACGATGCCACGCCCGACATCGACGTCGACCCCGAAACCTACGAGGTGCGGGCCGACGGCGAGCTGCTGGTCTGCGAACCCGCCACCGAGCTGCCCATGGCGCAGCGCTACTTCCTGTTCTGACATGAGCCCGCGCGCCACCACCGTCCTCCCCGCGGGCCACTGGCCGGCCGAGTCCACCGCCGACACGCTGACCCTCGACTACGAGCAGCGCCACCGACGGCGCTTCCACTACCAAGCCGCCGGCGGCACCGCCTTCCTGCTCGACCTGCCGCGCACGGTGCTGCTGCGCGACGGCGACGGCCTGCAGCTCGACGATGGACGCACCATAATGGTGCGCGCCGCACCGGAGGCGCTCGTGCGTGTGAGCGCCGCCGACGGCGTCGCGCTGATGCGACTGGCGTGGCACATCGGCAACCGTCATCTCCCCGCCGAACTGGCTGCCGACCACATCCTGATCCGCGATGACGCGGTCATCGTCGCGATGCTGCGCGGCCTCGGCGCCACAGTGGAGACCGTGACGTGCCCGTTCACGCCCGAGGCCGGCGCGTACGCGGGCGGACATCACCATCACGATCATGCCCATGCCCACGCCTGAGCGGCAGGCACTCCCGCCCGGCGAAGCCGCGCAGCCGGCCGCGGCGCGCGATACCGCGGACCTGCACATGCTGCTGGCCTGGAGCTCGCCGTCCTACCCGACCGGGGCCTTCAGCTACAGCCACGGGCTGGAATGGGCGGTGGAGGCGGGCGCGGTCCGCGACGCGGCCGGCCTGCAGGCCTACGTGGACGCCGTCATGCGCCGCGGCGGCGGCTGGGTCGACGCGGTCTGCTTCGCGCACGCCCACGCTGCCGCGGAGCAGCCCGAAGCGCTCGACGCCGTCGCCGAGCTCGCCGCCGCCTTCCGCGGCTCTGCCGAGACCGCGCTGGAGAGTCACCAGCAGGGCCGCGCCTTCCTCGACATCACGCGGCGCGCTTGGCCGCACCCGGCGCTCGACGCCTTCGCCGAGCGCCACGCCGGGCGACCGGTGGCGCACGCCGTGGTGATGGCGCTGGCCGCCGGCGCCCACGGCGTCGCGCTCGACGCCGCGCTCAACGCCTATCTGCACGCGCTGGCCGCCAATCTGGTGTCGGCCGGCGTGCGCCTGATCCCGCTCGGCCAGACCGACGGCCAGATCGCCACCGCGCGCCTGGCGGCGAGCATCGACGCCATCGCGGTGGCCGCACGCCGCGCCGGGCTCGACGACCTCGCCACCAGCGCCCCGGCGCTGGAGCTCTGCGCCATGCACCACGAAACCCAGTACACGAGGCTCTTCCGCTCATGAACCTGCCCATGAACCCATCCGCGAATCCGCCCGCGCCGGGCAACGGCCCGCTGCGCGTCGGCATCGGCGGCCCGGTCGGCTCCGGCAAGACCGCGCTCACCGAGCGCCTCTGCCGCCTGATGGGGCCGCACTTTGATCTCGCCGCCATCACCAACGACATCTACACGCGCGAGGACGCCGAGTTCCTCACCCGTTCGGGGGCACTGGCCGCCGAGCGCATCGCCGGCGTAGAGACCGGCGGCTGCCCGCACACCGCCATCCGCGAGGACGCCAGCATCAATCTCGCGGCGGTTGCCGACATGCACGCGCGCTTCCCGGGCCTGGAGCTGATCTTCATCGAGAGCGGCGGCGACAACCTCGCTGCCACCTTCAGTCCCGAGCTCGCCGATATCACCATCTACGTCATCGACGTCTCGGCCGGCGACAAGATCCCGCGCAAGGGCGGCCCCGGCATCACGCGTTCGGACCTGCTGGTGATCAACAAGATCGATCTCGCGCCGCTGGTCGGCGCCTCGCTCGAGGTCATGGACCGTGACGCCCGCCGCATGCGCGGCGAGCGCCCCTTCGTGTTCAGCAACCTCAAGGAGCAGCAGGGGCTGCAGGAGATCGCCGACTTCATCGTCCGCGCCGGCGGGCTGGCCGTGGCGGATTCAACCTAGGCGCCCGACCGTGGGAAGGAAGAACCACAGATTTCACGGATTGCGGGGATTGGTTGCTCGTCTTCTCGCGAACGACGCGCGCGCACCGGCACTGCACCGTCTACCGGAAGGCAATCTGCGTGAATCCGCGAAATCCGTGGTTCCCTTCGCCTTGCCCGCACGAAGCGCAACGCAGCCATGACCGCCGCCCGGCAACGCATCGTCCGCGAGCGGCGGCAGTACAACAAGTGGGCCAACAGCCAGACCCTCGAGGACTACGCGCTGCGCTTCACCGCGCAGAAGGCGCGGCGCTGGTCGGCGTGGCGCATCGCCAATACCGCGATGGGCTCGATCGCTTTCCTCGCCTGCGAGGCCATCGGCGGGACCCTGACGCTGGCCTTCGGCTTCGCCAATGCCGCCACCGCCATCGGGCTGGTGTGCGGGCTGATGTTCTTCATCGGCCTGCCCATCGCCTACTTCGCGGCGCGCTACGGGCTCGACATCGATCTGCTCACCCGCGGCGCGGGCTTCGGCTACATGGGCTCGACCATCACCTCGCTGATCTACGCCTGCTTCACCTTCCTGCTGCTGGCGGTGGAGGCCAGCATCATGTCGGTGGCGCTGCAGGCGGTGTTCGGCATTCCGCTGTGGCTGGGCCACATCATCAGCGCGCTGCTGGTGATCCCGATCGCGATCTACGGCATCCGCTTCATCAGCCGCATGCAGCTGGCCACCCAGCCGATCTGGGTCGTCCTGCAGATCGCGCCGCTGATCTTCCTGGCGATGCATGCCGGCCCCGAGCTGGCGGCGTGGACGCAGTTCACCGGCGAGCGCGGCAACCCCGACGGCGGCATCGATCTGATGGGCCTGGCCTCGGCGTCGTCGATCCTGCTGGCACTGCTGCCGCAGATCGGCGAGCAGGCCGACTACCTGCGCTTCCTGCCCGACCGCGAGCGCACCGGCCGCACGCGCTGGTGGGTGGCGCTGCTGACCTCCGGGCCGGGCTGGGTGGTGCCGGGCGGGCTCAAGCTGCTGGCCGGCTCCTTCCTGGTGTTCTTCGCCATCGAGCACGGCGTGCCGCGCGCCGCCGCCGAGGAGCCCACGGGCATGTTCCTGGCGGTGTTCTCGCGCATGGTCGAGAACCCCGGCATCGCCCTGCTGCTGACCGGCGTCTTCGTCGTGGTGTGCCAGCTCAAGATCAACGTCACCAACGGCTACGCCGGCTCGATCGCCTGGTCGAACTTCTTCTCGCGCCTGACTCACGCCCATCCCGGACGCGTGGTGTGGCTGGTGTTCAACGTCGTGCTGGCATTGCTGCTCATGCTGGTGGGCGTGCTGACCGTCATCGAGAACGTGCTGGTGCTCTACGCCAATCTCGCGGTGGCCTGGATCGGCGCGCTGGCCGCGGATCTGGTGATCAACAAGCCGCTCGGCTACAGCCCGAAGGGCATCGAGTTCAAGCGCGCGCATCTCTACGACATCAACCCGGTGGGTGTGGGGGCGCTGGCGCTGTCCATCGTGTTCTCGACCCTGGCGCTGGTCGGTGCCTTCGGCGCGCTGGCGCAGGCGCTGGCACCCTTCATCGGGCTGGGGGTGGCCTTCGTGGCCACGCCGCTGATCGCGATCGCCACGCGCGGCCGCTACTACATCGCGCGCACCCCGGAGACGCTCGAGAGCCACAACGGCGAGGTGCGCTGCTCGATCTGCGAGAACGCCTTCGAGGGACCGGACGTGGCGTTCTGTCCGGCCTACGCCGGGCCGATCTGCTCGCTGTGCTGCACGCTGGAGACGCGCTGCAACGACCTCTGCAAGACCAACAGCCGCTTCAACGAGCAGATCACGGCGGCGCTGCGCCGCCTGCTGCCGACCGGCGCGGCGCATTCGGTGCACGGCAGCATCGGCCACTTCGTCGGCATCCTGGCGCTGTTCATCTTCGCCACCGGCTATCTGCTGTCGATGATCTACATGCAGTACTCGGCGGTGGCGCCGGAATCGGCGGCGACCATCCGCACCACGCTGTGGGTGGTGTTCTTCAGCCTGCTGGTGCCCTTCGGCATCGCCGCCTGGCTGATGGTCCTGGCCCACGAGAGCCGGCGCGCGGCGGAAAGCGAGTCGGAGCGCCAGACCAGCATGCTGATGGACGAGATCGCCGCCCACGAGCGCACCGACACCGCGCTGCAGCAGGCCAAGGAAGCGGCCGAGGCGGCCAACGAGGCCAAGAGCCGCTACGTCGTCGGCATCAGCCACGAGATCCGCTCGCCGCTCAACGCCATCTTCGGCTACGCCCAGCTGTTGGAGCGCGACCCGCAGCTCACCGGCAGGAACGCGGTGCGCGTCATCCGGCGCAGCGCCGAGCACCTGTCGAATCTGGTGGAGGGCCTGCTCGACATCTCGCGCATCGAGAGCGGGGTGGCGCGGCTGAGCCGCGACACCGTGCCGATCCGCGAGCTGCTGGAGCAGATCGCTGACATGTTCCGCGTGCAGGCGGTCGCCAAGGGCATCGACTTCCGCTTCGAGCAGCCCGACGAGCTGCCGGCCACGGTCTACACCGACCAGAAGCGGCTGCGCCAGATCCTCATCAATCTGCTGTCCAACGCCATCAAGTACACCGAGCGCGGCGAGGTCGGCCTGCGCGTGCACTACCCGAGCAGCGAGGTCGCCGAGTTCCGCATCAGCGATTCCGGCATGGGCATCCGCGCCGATGATGTCGAGAGCATCTTCGAGCCCTTCGAGCGCGGCGGCATGCCGGGCGCGCGCGCACTGCCCGGAGCCGGGCTCGGCCTCGCCATCACGCGGGTGCTGGTGCAGATCATGGGCGGCGAGATCCTGGTGCGCAGCCAGCCGGGCGAAGGCAGCACCTTCACGGTGCGCATCCGGCTGCCGGCCGCCTGCGGAGCGCGCGACGAGCGTGCCCAGCGCCGGCAGGTCGTCGGCTACGAGGGACCGCGCCGACGCATCCTGCTGGTCGACGACAATCCGGCGCACCGCGAGCTGGCGCGCAGCCTGCTGGAGCCGCTGGACTTCGATCTCGTCGAGGCGGGCGAGGCCGCCTCGGCGCTGCAGATCGCGCGCGAGCTCAAGCCCGACCTGGCCATGCTCGACATCGCCATGCCCGGGATGGACGGCTGGGAACTGGCGGCCGCGCTGCGCGCGCTGGCGCTGCCCGGTCTGCGCATCATGATGGTCTCGGCCAATGCCCACGACAGCCACGTCGGCGGGGGCCCCGACGCGGTACACGACGCCTTCGTCATGAAGCCCATCGACATCGACCTGCTGCTGGAACGGCTCGGCGAACTGCTCGCACTGCAGTGGCGCCACCAGCCGACCGAAACGGACGCGACAACGGAAGGCGCCGACGCCGCCGAACCCCCGGGGGCCGAGGCCGTGCATTTTCTCGATGCGCTCGAGCAGCTGGGCCGCATCGGCTACATGCGCGGCATCGAGGCCCAGCTGCGCGCCATGGAGGCCGAACATCCCGGCACCGCCGCCTTCGCGGCGCGCCTGCGCGGCCATCTGGCCGACTACGACCTCAAGGGCTTCCTCGCCCTGCTGGAAGCGGCGAAGCACCATGGCTGACGCTCCGAAGCGACGCGACATCGTGCTGGTGGTGGACGATGCCCCGGACACGCTCAGCTTCCTCACCGACACGCTGGAGGGTGCCGGCGTCACCGTGCTGATCGCCACCGACGGCGCCAGCTGCCTGGAACTGGTCGACCAGATCACCCCGCATCTCATCCTGATGGACGCGATGATGCCCGGCATCGACGGCTTCGAGACCTGCCGGCAGCTGAAGCAGGACAAGGGCCTGCAGCATGTCCCGGTGGTCTTCATGACCGGCCTCGGCGATACCGAGCACGTGCTGGAGGGACTCAAGGCCGGCGGGGTCGACTACGTCACCAAGCCGATCGTGGTCGAGGAACTGCTGGCCCGCATCCGCGTGCATCTCGCCAACGCGCGCGTCGCGCACGGCTCGCAGATGGCGCTCGACGCCACCGGCCGCTTCCTGCTGGCGGTGGACGGCGACGGCCAGCCGCTGTGGTGCACGCCGCGCGCCGAGCAGCTGCTCGCCGATGTCTTCGCCATCGAGCAGGTCGAGGCCCCGCACTTCCCCGACATCGCGTCCGAGCGGCTCGCGCGCGTCTGCCGCGAACCGCCGGCGACGCAGAGCGCCTTCTTTCTCAACATCGACGACCGCCGTCTGGAGTTCACCTTCATCAGCGCCACCGGCGACAACGAGTTCCTGTTCCGCATCCACGACCTCAGCCCCGGCCGCGAGGAAGCCATGCTGCAGGAACTGCTCCAGCTCACCCGCCGCGAGGCCGAAGTCCTGCTCTGGATCAGCCGCGGCAAGGCCAATCGCGAGATCAGCGCCATACTCGACATCAGCCCGAGGACCGTGAACAAGCATCTGGAGCAGGTGTTCGAGAAGCTGGAGGTGGACAACCGGGCGGCGGCTGCGGCGCGGGCGGTGCGGGCGTTGTCGTGAGGGGTTTACGGGTCACTGAGTGACCTGCCCGCTGGTGTCGCGACCGCGGCGCGTCTCGCTTTCTCGTTGACTCGTTCGCGCTCGCGGATTCCGTGCCTCGGTGCTACAGCCCTCCTCGTTGACCCGGTCGTGCTCCCGGGTTCCGCGCCTCGGAACCTCAGTGCTACCGAATGATGCCGCTCGACCGGCGCGGGCAACTTTTCTGTTTTGCGACAGAAAAGTTGCCAAAAGAGCGCACCCCGCAGAAG